>NZ_BAAAXZ010000085.1:0-59997 GCF_039535865.1 Streptomyces thioluteus | reverse complement strand
CCGCCGCCCTCGCGACGTGCTCCGCCGGTCGTAACGCTTGAGCCGACACAGCGTGGGCAGCCGGTAGGTAACCGCGACAAATCGATGAACGCGGCCCGACATCTCGGCCTCGGCGATCGACGGTCGGGGCCACCAGGCGGCATCCGCTCGTCCTGCCGGACGAAGGCGGGCCGACGCAGCGCCTGGTACGTACGGTCCAGCAGGACGTTACGGACATGGGCTGTTCGCGCTTGCCCGCGGTGGGGTCGTCCGCTCCAGCGCGGGGGACGAGTGCGCTCAGCGCGACGGTCAGCTCCGCGTGGCGACTGCTGTGCGCCCATGGGCCCACACGCGCCTCGACGGTCCGCGCCTCAATTCGGGACAGCGATGGGTCGGGCGCCGGTTCCCCGAGCGACAGGAGGGTGCCGAGGGCCGGGATGGCCGGAGAGCACGAGCCCGGGCGCGGTCCAGGTCGCTCGGCGGGGGCGAGGGCTCGGCGGGATCGGCGGGGGGGGCGTCCGGGCGCAGTTCCGTCACCGCGACTCCCAGGCCGTCACCAGGAGGCGCAGGACATCGAGCCGGTTGACCGGCCTGCCACCCCGCGCTCCACCTGGGAGAGCAGCTCGTCGTGCGTCCGACCGCGGTCGCCATTGACCTTCTGCGTCAGCCCTCGCCGGGCCCTCAGTTCCGCAAACCTCGCTGCCCGAACGCGCCTCGCCCGTTGTCCGCCACGCGGACCGTGATCACACCTTTCCGTCGATGTGCTCCATGGAAGTTCACGTCGGTCCGTGCCACGAACTTCCGGCGTCTCTTCGGAGGAAATGCCGGACATGCGGCTCGCCGTTCAGGGCCCTCGAACGCCGCCACGGTCCGCATAGAGCTCCATAGAAGACGCGTACGCTCGGTTTCGCCGTACGCAGATGGTTCACATACACACCGTCCCCGGTTCGTCCCGGCCGAATCCTTCGAGCGTCCTCGACACCACTCGTCGAAGGCCTCGGCGGCTTTTCCTCGCTCCGCAGCGTGAAGCGCACGACCAGCCCGTATCCCACGGCCATGTCCCGGTCCTCCCCTCAAGTCGCATCAAGATCGCAGAAGTGGAGCGGACCGAGGTAGACGCAGAATTTTCTTGACTCGCAGAAATACTGCGAGTAGCGTCGCGGTCACGCCGAACAAACCACACTCGCGCCCCACGGGAACTGCGTCATCCGCAGGCGGCTTGGGTCGACCACGGGAAGGAATGAGCACCTGCGGCGCGCGTGCGGCACTGCGGCCGGCGTCACCGACTACCGGGCGCTCGGGCTCGGCCCTGGGAAAGACCGAGCGCACGCAAGCTCTACGGGGCCGACCCGCACGCACCGGTGGCACCGCTCGCCCTGGAGGCCGGAAGACCCGACGGCCCGCCGGACCTCTCGCCGGGAGTGGGACCTGCAGCTGGAGAGTGTTCCGAGGCGAACGGCGGGAGCCACGGTGGGAAGGACCATGGCAGCCCGTGACCACTCCTACCCCCGCCACCGCCTCGTACAGGTTGAACCCCGCCAGCCGCCAGCACACCAGAGCGCCCGCGATCTGGTGATCAGCGCCAGGGGGACGTAGCGCCAGCAGCGCCTTGCCGCGCCGACGATGCCTCAGGCCCGCCACGGCCACAGGGCCCAGGACGGCGCCGACGCCGACGGAGAGTGGGTCGGTCTAGCGGGCGCGAGGTTGGCGTGTCATGATCTGGGTCAGGTCGCCAGGAACTCGGCGACGAGGATCAGCATGAAGCCCGCGCCGGAGACCTTCCAGAAGGACTTGGTCGGCGGGGCCCCTGATCGCTCGTCGGCATCGGCCTTTCTTTGAACAGGCAGACACGGGGCCCGCGCCCTAGCAGGAAGGCCCACACCACGACGCCTGGAGCAGGCGGTGCGGCAGCCAGCGTGAGGAGGCTGCCGGCGGCGATGGCGAGGGCGACGTGGACGCGAAAGGCCGCGGCGACGCCGGGAGACGTAGGACGACCTGTAGGCGGGTGCCGAGCATCAGGGACGCACAGGGCGGTTCTTGTCCTGGAAGCTCGGCCAGGAAGATCACGCCGAAGCCAGGGCGGTCACGGTCGGCTGATCAAGGGTTTCTCCCCTTCGTGGGGCTGCCGCACGAGAGCTGCGGGATCGGATCATGGGTCGCTTTCGGCTCGGCAGCGTCGTGGACACTTGCGGCCAAGGTCTCGTGGCGTCCAACGTCGGGTAGGTACGTTGCTTTTTCGGGCGCCGGCCGGGCGCGAGGACCTCAGCAGTATGTCGACGTCCGGGCCGAAGAGCTACTGCCCTTCTGCTCCCCTCAGGGTACGTGACGCCCCGCCGGTGCGCCGCCGGGCAAATCGCTTCGCTCCCGTCGCACCCTGTAATCAGGAGCCCGGGCGTCAGTGGGACCCGGGACGCCGCCCCCGTATTTACCGAACGGTTTTTCTGATAGGGGGAGGTCGGGGGACTATTAAAGAAATTTTGACTTGCAAGTATTGTGAGGGGTACCTAACCTTTGGACTTCGTCGTATGTTCCGTCCCCGACACGAGGGAGCTCCACCATGACCTCCGGATCCACCCAAAACATGTTCAAACGTCGTCCTCCACGGTCTCCGCACCGCTCGCGGAGCGCCTGGACGCGGCCCGGCCGTACGTCCTGC
Organism: Streptomyces thioluteus; assembly: GCF_039535865.1. NCBI lineage: Bacteria > Bacillati > Actinomycetota > Actinomycetes > Kitasatosporales > Streptomycetaceae > Streptomyces > Streptomyces thioluteus. The sequence goes on along the minus strand of NZ_BAAAXZ010000085.1, from coordinate 57,362 downwards.
TGTCTCCGCATCGTCGTCGGCTGCTGTTCGCGCGCTGCCACGCATTCGCTCGCTCTTCGGAGTCCTGGCGTGCGCGGCCGGACGAACGGCGCACGATCGACGCCGGCACCTGGCCCGGCTGGTACGCGGCCGTGATCACCAGATGGTCTGCAGGCCGCCTGGTCATGATTCGGCGCCGGCGTACCCCGCGGCGCGGCCTGATCGCCTCCGGCTCGATGGCGTCACACGCGTACTGCGAGACGCAGCCAGAAGCTGGCGCACATGTGGCCGCATCAGACGCGCGGCGATGGGCCGCGGTCTGAGTCGCTTCTGCTGCGGCTCTCTGCTGCGTTCGCTGTAGAGTCTTCACGCGGCGCCCGGCCCGCTGGCCCTGAGCCGGCTGTTTACTCCGCGGCCGCGACCTCGCGGAGGCGGGCTCCACGGCCCCGCCCGCGGGTCGTCACGGAACGCCCGGGGCATGTGATGAGCGTACTCGCGAAGCGGTGATGCGCACTACATCGCTGCGCCCGCATTCACATTTCCCAGAAGCCCCACAGCGTACTGTGGACGGTGGTGAAGGCGCTCCTGCTTGCGATCCACTCGCGACATCGCAGGCGGGGGGACCGTAGCGAGGAGAATCGGACGTGCTGGGAGCAGTTGGGGCGTTGGCACGACACCCCATGGACCTACGTCATTGTCGGATGCGTCCGTCCTGTGGGACGTCTTCCTAGCCGGTGCTGCGAGCGGCGTACTGTGTGATCACGCCGCCACCGCACGCCGCGGGCTCACGGCACCGTCAGCACCCACAGACGGGACCGCCTTCGCAGAGTGTGCGGCCTGCGTGGCCTGCGCGCAGACCGCCTCGGTCGTCTCGGTGGACCTGGTCGCCTACCGGGCCGCCATGGCGCGGCGCGCGCACGGACCGCTTCGACCGCGCCATCGCCCAGCCCCCGCCGGCGCTCACACACGGCACCAGGAGCGGCTTCGGCACGCGCTGCTGCTGCGCGGCGGGCGGCGCGCTCGCTCGTACGCTGTCGCCGGTTGCGCGGCTGCCGCGGCCCGCGGTGGTCAGCCTGGGCGCCGGGAGGTCATGCGACACGCTCAGGGTGCGGGAGCTTCTCGCCTGCGTCCGCGCTGGCGGCCTGTCCGGGCCGTAACTCACCAAGCGTCTGCCTGGGCTCACTCGGTGCGGCAAGTCGGCTCTCACGGGCGCGCCCACCTGGATAACGGCACGGCGGTCTCCGTCCTCGCGCTCTTCCTCGCGCGAGGCGCACGCGTTCCTCGGTCACGCTCCATGGGCCGCGGCATACATCGAGGGCCGAGGCGGGACCCCGTGGCATCGGCCGCAGCACGAGCGGAGCAGCGAGAACGCGGACGGGCGATGCCCAGTCCGGCGTCTTCATGCGACGGCGTCAGTAGACCATTGGCTGCACAGAATGCGCCCTGCTTGCCGCGCGTAAACGAGGGCTACGCCCGTTCCGCCAACAGCTGTAGTCACGGCATGCGCTCGTTCGCGTTTATCGGGTAGCGGTGTGGTGCAGGACGGCCGGGGCCGCGCCCGACATCAGCCACGCTCCGCATCTGGACCCGAGTAGATGTACGGCGCAGCCACGAGCACGTCCCGACGGTCTCGTGGGCGGTGTGACGCGCACGCACGGAGTCGTGTACTGCTGGTCTCTGGCGGTAGTCGAGCAAGATGTACCCACATCCCGGCCGGGCGCGTAGCCCTCGGTGCTCGCTGTACGAGAACCGCGCGAGTCGTTGCCCTGTCTGTTGAGTAGCGGAAGTCCGCGTGTTCAGCCACTGCGTCGCATGGCAGGAACGTGTTGCGGACGGAGACTGTTCCCATATCTCTGCGCACGCGCTCGGTGCGATATCTGGCTCGCGAGCTCGGCGACCTGGCTCGGTCGTCGTAGCGTCACGTGACGGCCTGCACAGCCCGGGCGTCATCCTGCCGCACATGCTTAGGCCTTCGCGGACCCACTTACCCATCACCGCGTCGACAGAGTACACCGCCTTGTTGTTTACGGCTCCTACCTGGGCCGAGCCGACGCTAGGAGGATCTCGCGGCCTGCTGCCTGAGGCGGCAGTGGCCGCCGTCGCGGGACGGCGTGCCGCGGTCGCCACGGCGACTGGCCCGAGCGCGGCGGACGCGGCCCAGCAGGAACGCTTCATGGAGCGGCTATCATGTGGGGACTCCCAATTCTGCACGGAGTTCGTGCGGACAGACCGCAGCGCAGGGAGAACCACCGTGCGGTGGACGCGCGCCCTGTTGGAGCGCACCAGAAGGGTTCGGTTTCGCAGAGTGTCTGCCGGGGCGTCGCCGGCGCGGATGATGCCAGTCCGCTATAGCCCCGGCCCATCACCCCGGGGAACGGACATCGGCGCCGCTCCACAGCGCAATTCGCGCATCTCGCCCAGCAGATGTGCCGTGGTGTGTACCCACGGGGCGCGATATGCTCGCGCCCGTGGAGCTTGAGGTCAGGACACCTCCGAGCGCTTTGCGCCATCGCCGACACCGGCAGCGTACGGAAGGCCGCGTACAGCTGAGGCATGACCCAGCCCTCCCTCACACTCTAGCATCAGGCGCGCATAGCAGGAGCCGTCGAGGATAGTCTCCAACGGTGTTCATCGCGGGGCAGACGGGCAGCCGACCCACGCCGCTGGGTCAAATCTCCGTGCTGTCCCGGGCCGGACCAGCGTGCACGAAATGACGGCCACCACCACCGTTCTGGCCTACCGCGCGCGACGCGGCTGCGGCAGTCGGCTGGGTTCCGTGCCATGCCACTGGATCGCGCAACGGCGTCGGCGTGCCGCGTCGTGTCACGGCGTGTGGCTGCGCCTGCGACACGAGCGGCTGACCCACAACACAGCGACACGATCACATAGATCGGTCTCCTCGTACAGCGCCTGCTCCCACTGACTCGTCTCCACACACAGCTCGACGCCGGCATCGAGCTACACGAGCCGCGCCGGCTTCCCGCTGCGCCTCACCCGCGGAGAGGAAAGCGCGCGTGCCTGCGCCCACCCGCGAACCACACGGCGTTCGTGCAGGCCCTGTCCGCGGATCACCCCGCCGTCCGCACGCGCCTCGGTGGTCACGCTCGCCGAACATCACGAACTTTGTTTTTTGATCATGACGCCTGGATCGTGGACCGTCGGCCGGCACGAGAGCGCGCCGCGCTCCGCCGCAGCCTTCAGCCCTTGGCCGCGACACATCAACCACTCGCTCTGCTCGCACGTCTCCGCGACAGTCGTCACCGCGCGCGACACACTTGGTCGCCTCCGGCGAGGCGCGTGCGCTCCTGCGAACCCACCACGCAGCCCACGTGGACAGCCACCAAGTCGTCACGCCGCTGCCTCAGCGGCACACCCTGGACGCGCACGAGCGTCACCTCGTGACCCAGGCACGGCCGCGCTGCCGATCACACCGAGATGCGATCGCCCTGTACGCGACTTACACCGCGCCCGCTCCTGCGACCTGGCCGACGCTACACCGAGCTCGCCACCGGCAGTGCGCGTACACCGGCGCGTGGCGGGCGGCGCCGGAACAGACCGGTCCGCGTCGCCGTCCTCGCGATTCACCCACGACGGCGTCCGCGCGAGCGCAGGACATCTCGCCTGACATCGGACGGGTGACAGCGCGGTTGAAGCGGACGGTGCCGGGGCCAATTCCCAACGTTCCAGCGCGGTTCGCGCTCCCGATGGACGAAAGGGGAACCCATGGCCACTGTCTTCCATCCGCGATGTCGCCTTCATACCGACGCGTTGACGCGTCAACGCCGGCGATACGTCACCTGACAACGAAGACGCACCACGACCACATACAGGTCGACACGGGCCGACGACGGCTCATTCAACTCGGGCGCTTCGGCAGGCAGGACCTTCTCCCACACCTTCACCCGTGAGCGGGCCGTTCACCGTCACCACTGCGACATCCACCGGCGAGATGAGGGGGACAGCTCACGGTCACACTGAACACGGGGCCCGGAACTCCGGCACGTCCGTCCTGTACGGGCGGCGGTCCGATTGCGCACACGGGCCCGTGTCGTCCGACGGAGGCACTCAGCGCCGGAGCGCGCGCGTTCAGCACTCGCCCGCGTCCCGAATCGCCATCCGCACGATACACCCCGTCCGAGCCGCTCACGCGGCTCATTGAGCATCGTGCCGTCTTACAGCACGTCACCGGCCCACGCTCACCACTGACCACGAGTCGCCTGGCGGGCGGCATGACGCTCATGCACACACCGCGCACATGCAGACATCTGCCGTACGTGTCCGCCTCCGTGGCACGGTGCTGCCCGGGCAGTGGCTCGCACCGCGACCTCCCACAGCGACGCCTCCGCCGCCGACGCGCCGGCACCGCGACGGAGGGGTCGCGACCACCGCATCGGACCCGTGCTTGGCATTACCAACGAGCACGCACCGCCCGTCGGCACACTGCTGCCGTGAACCGCCCGCTGATCACGCGGTCCGCCCGGTGATGGCGCTTGGCCATGGCCCTCGTCCCTCGGACGTGACTCTGTGGTGGACCACAGCCGTGGGACGCAAGGGAGTCACGGGTGTGCCAGGTACGACCCCGCACCGGGGTCTTCCAGGTGCCCATGGGCCGGCCGGCGCCGACTGGTTGGCTGGAACCAGCTGACGCCGGAACGACCGAGGAGAAGGACGGACGATGCGCACTGAGGACGGGTATGCGGATGAGCCGCTGGACGGCTGCGGCCCTGGTCGCCGGGGTCCTGGTGACAGAAGTCGCCACCTCGGCGAGCTGCGCCCCGCGCGCCTCGCTCGACGCGGATGTACGGGCCGTCCGCGCGGCGGGCGGCGACGTCCGCGTCCTCGCCGAGGCGGACACCGGGCACGGCGTGCGCCGGGCGCGGGCGGGCGGCGGCTCCGAACCCACGCCCTGGAACGCGCAGTTCCGCACTGCGAGCACGACGAAGACGTTCACCGCGACGGTCGTCCTCCAGCTCGCCGCCGAGCGGAAACTGTCGCTCGACGACACCGTCGAGAAGTGGCTGCCCGGCGTCGTCTCGGGCAACGGCAACGACGGATCGCGGATCACGGTCCGCGACCTGCTCCGACAGACGAGCGGCCTCTACGACTACGTCGACGACCCCGCGCTCCTGGCCGCCCTCACCGGGGACTTCGAGAAGATCCGCCACGACGCGACCCCGGCGCGGGACTGGGTGGCCGTCGCCCTGCGCCACCGCCCGCTCTTCACCCCGGACCACCGGAAGCCGCGCTGGTCGTACTCCAACACCAACTACCTCCTGGCCGGGATGATCGCCGAGAAGGCGTCCGGCGACGACTGGCGCACCCTCGTCGAGCACCGCGTCATCGCCCCGCTCGGCCTGCGCCACACCTACGTCCCCGGCGCGAACCCGCACCTCCCCGGGCCGCACGCCCGCGTCACCCTGCGCGGCCCCGGCGGCACGGTCCTCGACGCCACGGAACACAGCATCCAGCACACGGCCGACTCCGGCGTGGTGTCGACGACGTCCGACCTCAACACCTTCTTCCGCGCCCTGCTGGGCGGAAAACTCCTGCCGCCCGCCCAACTGGCCGAAATGAAGCGGACGGTGGAGCGGACCGGCGCCGACGAGGACCTCGCGGCGTGGCCCGACGGCGGGTACGGGCTCGGGGTGCGCCGGACGCCGCTGTCCTGCGGGGGCGGCTACTGGCACCACGAGGGCGACGGCTTCGGCACGTACACCCGCACCGGGGTGACGGAGGACGGCCGCCGGGCCGTCGCCGTCTCCGTCACGAGCGCGGGCGACCGCCCGGACCTGGTCCGGCTCAACCGCGCCACGCGGAAGCTGGTGGACGACGCGCTGTGCCGCGCAGGTGGACGGTGAGGGTCACCGGGGTGCTGCCGGGGGCCGAAGCCGAGCGGCTTCTCACCGAATCACACAATGCCGCCATGTGATCAGGCCGGCGGCTGCGGGCCGCGCCACACGGTGTACAGGCCCGAGACGGCGACGGCGATCGTCGCCAGCGACTCCGGCGCCACGCCGCACAGGACGAGCACCGTACCGGCGCCGAGTACGGCGAGGAAGACGACGAGATCCCAAGTTCGCCCGTTGCGCTGCGGCATTGCGAAGCCCCCTGTCATGGTTGGCGATGCGCCCAGGCTGACGGATGGTCGGGGCGCTGCGGCAGGTGCAGCGGTGCTGCCGGATCACCGGCAGCGGGCGGGGGGAAAGCGGCGATGAGCGAGCTGAAGCCGATGGACGACGATCTGCCGCCCGATGTGGTCGCGCTCGCAAGGGCGTTGCGGGATCTCTTCGCGGGCCTGTGCGTCTCCACCCGTCGCTACGCGGCCCGCCGCGCGTACGACTCGTCCACGGTCTCCCGCTACCTCAGTGGACGCCGGCTGCCGCCGTGGGAGTTCATCCTCAACCTCCTGCACGACGTCGGTGAGGCGCGGGGTTCCACGCCGACCACCGCGGCGGTCGACATGCTCCGCACACTGCACACCGCGGCGCTGGAGTCGGGCAGCAGCCCTGCCCACAGGACGCAGCTCCTGGAACGCGAACTGGCCGAGGCCGACCGGGAGGCGCGGAGCGCCGCCACGCGGGAACGCTGGCTGGAGGACACCCTCCAGGACCGCGAACACCGCATCCGCGACCTGGAGATGCGCAACCGCGAGCTGGAGGCGAGACTGGCGGCCGCGGAGGCGAACGCCCGGCTGAACGAGGAGATCCGGGAGCTGAAGGAGGAGTTGGCGCGTGTTCGGGCCCTGCACCAGCAGGCGGAGGAACGCTGCGAGCAGTTGGAGCGCCTGCTGGCCGAGACGGAGGAGACGGGCCTTCTGCCGGAGCCGCTGACCTCCGACTTCCGCACCCCCGACTTCCGCCCCGAGGCGGACGTCCACAACAACGTGGTGGCCGCCCCCGGCGCACCGCCCTTGAACACGGTGTACCAGTTCGGGCACGTCAACGGCAGCGTCACGATGATCACGGACACCTGGCAGGTGGACGAGGAGTACGTCGCGTCGGTGAGCGTCCGGCTCTACGACGCGCACGGTCAACACCTGGGCAACGGCCTGCTCTTCGACGCCGAGACGGTCATTACGGCGGACCCGGGCCCGAACGGATTCTGGCTGGGACCACAGGGCCGCGCGATGAGCGCCGGTACCGACGAGTGGAAGGTGCCGGTCGAGCCGATCGAGGCACAGGCGTTCCCACCCCTCAAGGTTCTGCGCCTGGCCGAGCCCGTCGCCTTCCCCGACCGGTCACTGGCCTTCGAGCAGCGCCCAACGCCCGGCAGGCAGTTGCTCGTCAGCGCGCATGCGATGCAGGGACGGTACTCATGCCTCCTCGACGTCAAGGGCCGCTCCGGGGACCTGCTGCGCGCGTCCGGCGAATTCGTCGACGGGCTGGTCGGGGCCCCGGCGTTCTCCAGCGCGGGGGCCCTGACGGGCCTGGTCATGGATTACAGCCTGGCCGAGGAGCGAGGGCTGCTGCTCCCCGTCGCAGCCCTGCGCACTCTCACCACGGTCAAGCTGCCCGACTAGCGTCCGGGCCCCCCGCTCAGGGGATGTCACGCGCCCGGTCGACGACCGCCCGCTCCAGGATCGCGTTGGCCCACACCAGGGTGCCGGCCTTGCCCCACTCGTCGGTCCTGGTGAGGTAGGTCCGCCGGCCGAGGTACGACAGGGACTTCTTGTCGAAGACCCACTCGGTGCGACGGCCGAGTTGACGGTCCTCGCGGGCGACGGCGACGCCGTGCCGGCCGTCGGCGTCGACGGCGTCCCGCATCGTCACCACCCCCGGGATCTTCGCGGCGGCCTTGTAGAGGGCGGCCTCGGTCCTGGGGGGCATGACCCCGGTCCAGAGCAGGTTCCCGATCGTGTCGAAGACGGTCTGGTCGAACTCCTGGCCCTTGATGGGACGGGTCTCCTTGCGGAGGCGCCGGAGGAGGGCGTCGGGGTCGGTGGGCAGGGAGGCGAGCCACTGGTAGGTGGGCCGGTCGATGCCCGCCGGGTCCTTGTCGGCGCCGTGGATGGTCACGTACTCCCCGTCCTCGCGGAACACCCCGACGTCGTTCGTCGGGCCGGAGTTCTGCGAGAACCAGTCCTCGCGCTGCTTGAGCTTCCCCGCCTTGACCGGCTTGATGTGCTCGGTCTCGGTGGCCACGCTGCGTACGTAGACGTACTGGTCGTCCCGCACCGGCTTGGTGCCGGACTTCAGGGCGACGGCGGCGATCCGGTCCAGCAGCACCACGGCTCCCCGCCCGGTGCCGGTCTCGGCCAACGGGACGCGCGCCGCGGGGGGTTCGTCGTGTCCGCCCGTCAGGGTGGTGACGACGAGGGTGCCCGCGACGGCCGTGGCCGCGAGGGGCAGGGCGAAGGCGGGGCGGACGAGTCGGCGGACGAGCGGCCGGGGCCGCCGGTCGGCGTCGATGGCGCGCAGCAGCCGCTCCTTGTGGTGGCGGTGGCGGCCCGGCGGCAGGTCGCGCTCGGCGGGGCCGGGCAGCAGCCGGGCCAGGTCCTGGTGCTCGGGGGTCTTCATCGGGCGTCCTCCTGGACAGCCAGGGCCGTCAGGGCGGCCGTGTTCGCTGCGGGGCTTCCGGCCGGTGCGCGCCCGGCGCCCGCGCCGAGCTGCTCGTCGGTCAGCCGGCGGAGCCGGGCCCGTGCGCGGGAGAGGCGGGAGCGGACCGTGCCGACGGGCACGCCGAGGGCCTGTCCGGCCTGGGCGTAGTCCAGGCCGCCCCAGACGCACAGGGCCAGCACCTCCCGCTCGGAGCGGCGCAGTGCCGTCAACGCGCGCCGGACGGCGTCCAGTTCGCGTCCGCCGTCGACGCGGGACGCCGATTCGTCCGCGAAGTCCCGCACCGTGTCTGCCGTCGGCGCCGGTTTGCGGGCCAGGAAGGCCAGCTTGCGGCGCAGGCCCCGGTTGGCGTTGCGCGCCTTGTTGGTGGCGATGCCCATCAGCCAGGGGCGCAGGGAGTCGCCCTCCGGTTCCAGCCTGTCCCGGGTGCGCCAGGCCTCCAGGAAGGTCTCGGACATCACTTCCTCGGCCGTCGACCAGTCGCCCGTCAGCCGGTAGGCGTGGTTGTAGACCGTTCGCGCGTGCTCCTCGTAGAGCTCGGCGAACGCGTCGCGGTCACCCGCTCTGATGCGGTCGCGCATGGGCGGCCCTCGTTCTGTTTCCGTTCATGCCCTGTGCCTCTCCGCGGGCGGAGGGCAGTTCCGGTGACCCGCGTCACATGGGTCGCGTCATACGGGTCGCGTCAGAGGGGCTTCGGCGTCCACGGCTCGGGGGCCCGGAACGGCGCCCGCCGCCACGCGCGCACGGCGACGGCCACCATCGGCGCGGCGAGCAGCGCCCAGAGCGCCGGTCCCGTCCAGAGCCGGAGATCGAGCGCCGCGACGGTCACCGCGGCGGCGACCCCGGCGACTCCCAGGCCGAAGGCGAGCCGGACGAGGTGGCGCATGCGCCGGGTCGGCTCGGTCCGGTCGGCTCCCTGCCGCAGCCGCCAGCCGCACGCGGTGATCAGAACCAAGCAAGCGGTGCCGACGCCCAGGGCGGCGGCGAGATCCGCGCCGGGCGGATTGACGGGGCGCGCCCAGGCGCCCTGCCTCGTCCCCTTGGCCGCGATCTCCTGGACCGCGCCGTGCCAGACGGTGCCGGTGACCCGGTCGCCGTCGCTCAGCCTGCTCAGCAACGGGTCGTCACCGGCGAACCCGACCCGCCGGACCCCGCCCGCGGAGTCGGTCAGGGTCGCCTTGTGCCGGTCCTTCCCCAGGCGGATGTCGGAGACGGTGAACTCCCGCTCCCGGACGCAGTCGTCCGTCCCGGTCGCCGTCCGCGCGCAGGCCGGCGCGGACCGGTACGCGCGCTCGTCGGCGATCGTGTCCGGCACCAGGGTGCACGCCACCCACACGGCGAAGACCACGCCGAAGACGCCCGCGAGGAGGTACAGAATCGCCGTCCCGGAGTTACACAAGGGGTCTCGACCGTTCATATCGAACAATCCTCGCACAACCGCACAGAAGGCCCCTCAGGGTCGCTGCCCGAACGCGACCAGCCGCATCCGGCCCCCGTCGCGGACCCACCGCGAGACGGAGGCGTTCGGCACGGGCCACGGTCGGCCGACGGGCCGCTCGCCCCCGCCGGAGAGCACGTACCGCAGCGCGACGATCACGGCATCGTGCGCGACGACCAACACCCGTCGTGCCCCGCCGAGTTCGCCCAGCGCCTCCCGGACGCGCGCCGCCACGTCGGACAACGACTCCCCGCCGGGCGGCCGGTGCTCCCACTCCCCCAGGCGGGCCGCCTCCTCGGGGGCACGCTCGCGCAGGGCGATCTCGTTGAGTCCGTAGAGCTCCCCCATGTCCCGGTCGCGCAGCCGCACGTCGACGCGGGGCGGCGGCAGGGAGACCGCGTACCGCGCCATCCCCTCCCACGTCTGCCGGGCCCGCAGGTAGGGCGAGACGACGCCGGCGTCCGGCGGCTCCTGCCCGGCCAGCCACCGGCCCGCCCGCGCGGCCTGCTCCCACCCGTCCTCGGACAGGGGCACCTCCGCGTCCCCGCCGGGCGGCAGCACGACCGGCACCCCGTCCCGCCGCCCCCGCTCGAAGAGCACGTTCGCCGTGCTCTCCCCATGCCGGACGGCGACCAGTTGCTCGCCTTGCCTCCACCCCGCCCCACCACGGATCCTGGTGCGCATGATCGACAACTCCACCGTCCGCCTCTTCTCCTACGGCACCCTGCGCCAGCCCGAGGTCCAGCGCTCCCTCTTCGGCCGCGAGGTGACCGGCGCATCCGAGGAACTGCCCGGCTACCGCCTGGACACGGTGGAGATCACCGACCCTCACGTCATCGCCCTCAGCGGCTCGGCCCACCACCCCATCCTGCGCCCCACCGGCGACCCGGCGGACCGGGTCCAGGGCACCGCCCTGCAGATCACCGAGGCCGAGCTGGCGGCCGCCGACGACTACGAGGTGGACGACTACGCCCGCACCCTCGTCCCCCTCGCCTCCGGCACCCACGCCTGGGTCTACGCCCCGGCCGACGCCCGGTAACCGCGACAGCGGGCACTTCGGCCGCGCCCTCCGGTGCGGAACCGCCCTAGCACCTCCCCCACCGCCGCCCCCGCCGGGCGACCACCCACTCCGCCCGCAGCTGCTCGTACTCCCGCCGCTCGGCGGCGGTGAGCGCACGCCCCCGGCGCTCGGACAGGAACGCCCGAATGGCGCGGTTGATCTCCTCCGCGCAGAGCTGCTGACGCACACGAACCGGGGACATGCGCACAGGCTACGACCGCCCACTGACAACGACCCCGGGTTCGGGCCCAAGTTAAGAAGATGCTCATCAAACCCTCATCAACCGGGCCCCGCTGACCGCTTCCGCCCCGCGGACCGTCCGCGGCGACCTCGCGGACCGTTCACGGCGACCTCGCGGACCGTTCACGGCGACCTCGCGGACCGTTCACGGCGGCCCGCATGGGGCCGGACGGAGGACCCCACGGCGTTGCGCGAGCCCTCACCGCGCCTCCATGCCGAGGATCGGATCGTATGAGTTACGACTCCCGACCGTCATCCCGTGGGGAGAACCCGCCATGAACCCAGGCCGGAACCCGTCCCGTCGGCGCGTGCTGCGAGGAGTGGGCGCGCTGGGCACCGGCAGCGCGCTGGCCGGACTCGCCGGCGCCGCGATCGAAGCGGCCGACACGACGGCCACCGCCCCGCCCGCCGACGGCCCGCTCCTGCGCGACCTGCCGCAGGTCTCCAGCCGGGCGGGACGACTCGAGCACACCCTCTCCATGGCCACCACCAGCACCGTCGTCGGCGGACGCCGGCTCCGGCTGGACACCTACAACAACGGGCTGCCCGGCGAGATTCTGCGCATCCGCCCCGGCGACCAGGTCCGGCTCCTGCTGCGGAACCAGATGGTCCCCACCGGACTGCTCCCCGCCTGCGACGACCTGGACAAGGGCCGGAAACACTCCGACTGCCTGCCCAAGGCCCAGGGCCTCCCGGAGGTCGAGGACCTCCGCAAGGAAACGTTCGCCACCAACGTCCACGTACACGGCCTCCAGGTGTCCCCGAGCGGGCGCTCGGACAACATGGACGTCCGCGTCGACCCCGGCGGCAGCTTCCAGTACGTCTACGACATCCCGAAGGACCAGCCCGCGGGCCTGCACTGGTACCACCCGCACCACCACGGCTCCACCACCCACCAGGCGTGGTCCGGACTGAGCGGGCCCATCATCGTCGAGGGCGACATCGACCGCGTCCCCGAGATCGCCGCCATGCGCGAACGGACCATCGTCGTCAGCTCGTTGCGGGTGGACGCCAACGGCGAGAACCCCACCGACTTCATGCTGCCGGCCGGGGACGACGAGGGTTACGACGCGCTCCCCGGCGTGCAGGCCGAGCGCCTCTACACGCTCAACGGCCAACTCCGCCCCGTCGCCCGCATCCAGCCGGGCGAAACGCAGCGGTGGCGCGTGCTCAACGCCGTTCCGCACCGCGAACTCTGGCTGCGCGTCGAGGGCCACACCCTGCACTGGATCGGCGCGGACGGCATCCCCTTCGACCGCACCCGCCCCGTACCGGCCATCATGCTGGCCTCGGGCAACCGCGCCGAGTTCGTCGTACGCGGCGGCAAACCCGGCCGCTACCGCATCGAAGCGGCCGCGTACCACCCGGGCGGCAGCCGCGCCGACCGGCCGGCCCTACGGCTCGGCACCCTCGAGGTCACCGGCCGCAAGACGTCGGGCCGCATCCCGGACCGCCTCGTCGCCCCCCGCCGGATGCCCGACCTGCCCGTCGCCCGTCACCGCACGATCACCGTCTCCCGCGACAACTCCGGCCACCACGGCCCCGGTCCACGATTCACCATCAACGGCCGGCTCTTCGACATGAACCGCATCGACGTCGAGGCCGAGGCCGGAACGGTCGAGGAGTGGCGGTTCATCAACGAGGACGCCTACCAGCACCCGATGCACATCCACATCAACCCGTTCCAGATCGTCGACACCAAGGGCGTCCCCCGCGGCGACACGTCCTGGTACACCGACCCCGGCATCTGGTGGGACACCCACCGCCTCCCCCCGCACGGCGAACTCACCCTGCGCACCTACTTCCGCCCCGACGCCCACGGAAAGACCGTCTTCCACTGCCACGTCCTCCCCCACGAGGACCACGGCACGATGGCCAACCTGCTGATCCGGCCGCCGTGCGGCCACTGCCACGAGGGACACGACTGACGGGACGGCGAAGGCCCGGGAGCGCGATCGCTCCCGGGCCTTTCCGACGGGGTGGGCAGAGACGGATGTGAACCGCCGAAATCCGCTTTGTCAGTTCGGCCTGCGAGCAGCACAGAGCCGTGACCCGCAGGAGGGCAATCGCTGTTGCACGCCTGAAGCTGTCGCGATCCGTGGGCGTTGTTGTCAGCGGTAGATGTCAGCCTTGAGTTGTGCGCTTGACGACCGGGACCTACCTACACCATAGGACGTACAGCAGCCGGGCAAAGCAAGGATACGTACGCCGAGTTCTGCCATGCCCACCCTCGGGCCGATCGCCCTCAGAGCCAGCACATCATATCGATGCTGCGTAAATTGGAGCGACACAACATCGATGTGCCCGTGCTGATCCACGCGGGGGGCTTTGATCCAGAGCGTGGCGTCGACCACCGAATCTTTGCAGCTACGTCAGCTCCGGACGAGTTGGTCAATTACGTCATCGACCTCATGGAGAGGGCCAGGCTGAGGTCCTTGTGAGGGGACGGCGCCGCTTGGAACTGCACCGACCCCGTGCTGGCGTCCGGTAGGAACCACAGCGTCCCCCACTGCCATCCCGTCTGTCGTCGTCAGCCCCCTCCTCAGCCCCATGCGACCCGCACTCGATCGCCGGCCCCTCCGCCGTCCAGCGCCGGAGCGCCCCCGCCGGAGGCATTCGTCCTGAGGTTCAGCGGCTCTCCGCGGCTGTCGCGCGGGCGGGCGGACCCGGGTCGGAGCGGGGCAGAGACAGGAGCGGCGGCCCGGGGGAGCCGGGCCGCGCGCGGCGAGCGGATGCGCGCCGTCTTGAACCTGCAGAGAAGGGTGTTACTCACCCGGGAGCGGCGGGAGCGCAGGCTTGAAGGGGTAGGTCGTGAACCGCTTGGCGCAGGTGGGGAGTTCGATCGTCTTGCGGTCGGCCAGGGGGAGGAAGAGGGCCGGGCGGATCGTCCATGTGAGGTGAAGGTCGCCGTGGTCCACGGTGTAGGTGCAGGTCTGGCCGCCGATGAGCGATGACACGGCCTGGGTCCTGTCGGCCCAGGCGCGTACGGCTGCCGCTTCGCTCTCGTGCTGGTACGGCGTTGTCATCTCCATGGCCACGATGATGCTGACGACGGCTTCGGATGCGCTTCTGGCGTCGAAGGCTGTGACGAGCCTCGATCCTCGCGTGCTGTCGAAGAACGTGATGGTGCACTGGCACCAGTAGCCGAGCCGTAAGGCCAGTTCGTCCCGTCGCTTCATCGCTTGCCTCCTGCGGTTGCCGGGTGGGTGACCAGCTCGGCGGTCACGGTGTGGCCTCTGCGGTCTCCTCGGACCGTCGTCCGGGTTGCGAGCGAGCAGACGAGGGCCAGGCCCCGGCCGCGCGGAGTCGTTTTCGGGAGGCGACCGATCGTCGGTGTCGTGCGGGAGCCGCCGGCGTCCGAGACCGAGACGGCGACGACGTGTTCGGACACGCACACGGCCACGTAGAAGTGCCCGTCCCGGTAGCCGCTCGCTGTGTGCTGGACGGCGTTCGTGCTCAGCTCGCTCACGATGACGGCCGCGTCGTCGACGTACGGGGAATGTCGGAGTACGTCCCGAGCCCAGCGGCGTACGCGTCCGACCTCTTCCGCGGAACCTGGGCAAGTGAGCCCCCAGACCTGCAAACTACTCGTATACTCATCCATACAAGTTCCTTTACGCTGGTAGGCCGCTATGGACAGTGGGTTTCTACTAGACGAGTCGGACGCCGTCGTGGGCCCGGACAGCCGGCGGATTCGCGGCGTCAAGGGCGTCCAGGACGCGTATCGCGTACGCCTCGTCGGCGAGCTCGGTGACCTGTTCGCGCGTCGCCCAGCGCAGGGCACTGGTCTCGGCACCTATGGCCGGATCCCCGTCGATCGCCTCGCAGCGGAAGACGAGGGAGACGATCAAGCCGGTCATGTTCTTGTACACGCCAGTCAGCACGGCCGGGGACGCAATCTTGATCCCGGTCTCTTCGAGCACCTCGCGCTCCAGCGCGTCCGGGATGGTCTCGCCCGCTTCGAGCACGCCGCCGGGCGGCTCCCAGTGACCGTTGTCCCGCCGCTGGATCAGCAGGGCACGGCCCCGGGTGTCCACGATGACCCCGGCGACGCTCACGGAGTGCGGGCGTTCGCTGCTCACGTTCCTCGGTCCCCTTTGGCTGACTAGGCTCTCCCACCGTAGCAACTGAACTCAGCTGCTCGTCTAGATACCTAAAGGAGTGAGCACAGGTGGCTGCTCTTTCGTCCGGCCTGCTCGGTGCGCTGGATCCCACCAGTGATCGCGCGGTGTATCGCCAGATTGCTGACCAACTGCGCGAGGCCATCGACAAGGACCGCTTCGGGGAAGGCGACAAGCTGCCCTCCGAAGCCGAGTTGGTGGAGCACTACTCCGTATCGCGGATGACCGTCCGCAACTCGCTGTCCATCCTCCAGAGTGAAGGGCTCGTGCTGTCCGAGCACGGCCGGGGCGTCTTCGTCCGGCCCCGCCCGCCCGTACGGCGCCTCGCCTCCGACCGCTTCGCCCGCCGGCACCGCGATCAGGGCAAGTCGGCCTTCACGGTGGAGGCGGAAGCCGCAGGAAGCCGCCCCGAGGTCGACCGCCTGGAGGTGAAGGAGGAACGCCCCCCGCAGGACATCTCCGCACGCCTCGGCGGACCACGCAGGGTCCTGGCCCGGCGTCGTCGCTACCTCCTCGATCAGCGGCCGGTCGAATTCGCCGTCTCGTACATCCCACTCGACCTCGCCCGCAACACCCCCATCGCCGAGCCCAACCCTGGCCCCGGCGGCATCTACGCCCGACTTGAAGAACTCGGCCACCGGCTCGACCACTTCGAGGAAGAGATCCGCTCCCGGATGCCAACTCCTTCCGAGGTGCGGACCCTTCAACTCGCCACCGGCGTACCGGTGATCCACCTGGTCCGGACCGCATACGACACCGAGGGACGGGCCGTCGAAGTGTGCGACACGATCATGGCAGCGGACGCCTACGTCCTCTCCTACCAGCTGCCTGCCACCTAGGAGTTGGGGAGGTGCGGGCGGTCTCCTGTCGACTCGCCATCCGACGGCGCCAACTCGTACACCTCCGCCGGGGACCCTTCGTTCGAACTACTCTCACATAGAGACCAGGTGTCTTCCTTGGCAACGCCTCCGTCAGGGCGCCATGCGCGCCAAGGCGGGCGCTAACTGGCACGCCAGCGACCTGGTGTTCACCACACGAACTAGTCGGCCTATTGAGGACAGCGACGTCCTGCGGACCTTCCATCGGCCGACCGACAAGGTTGGCCTGCCCCGCATCCGCGTCCACGGCGCCCCCGCGCCGCGATGGGAGGCGGTCACACACACGGACCGCATACCCGGTCGCCGTCGGCACCGACGATGGACGTTGATGTCATCCGCGGATGCCGATGAGCCCCGGGGCCGAAGCTCCGGGGCTCTTCGCTGCCGGTGGGCACAGACGGATTTGAACCGCCGACATCCGCTTTGTAAGTTCGCCCCAGCCTCTCCGCTGCTTGGGAAGCTCGTACTCGTGCCCGGGCGGGGAGTCCCTGGGAGTCCTCCGGTGGTCACCTTCGTCCACGGCCGTTGCCGTCACGAAGTGCCGTCACTCGGACGTTCCAGATGGGCGCCAGCGGCCCAGATCAGCGTCGCGCAGGGCCAGCTTGGCTGGAGTCACCAGCCGCGTACGACCATTGAAGGCGCGGTGAACTGATCGGCTGGCAGAGCTCATTGGCGGTTCTGAGTCGAGTTCTCCAAGCGCTGAAGCCGGTCCTCAAGACAGGCGATATGTGCCCGCAGCGACTCGATCTCTTGCCTGATCAGCTCAAATTCCGCGCTTGACTCACGCCTTTCATGCGCCTCCGGGCGATCGGTCACGAAGTACCCGCGGGTGGACTCGGCCCGCGCGTAGCCCGACCTGGCCAGCAGTTGCAGGGCCTTGGTTGCGGTTCCCGCGGCGACCTCGAAGCGCTCCGCAATGTCGCGGACGGCCGGCAGCTTGTCTCCGGGCTTCAGGCGACCTGTGGCGATCTCCGCTCTGAGGGCATCCGCGATCTTCTCGTTCACTCGGCGTGCTTCGGCGTCGGCGGGCGTCATGCTTTGAGGCTAACCGCCCCTTCAGTGATCTAACTGGCCTTACTGACACAGCCATTGCCGACCGGCCGACGATCAAGGCGGTGCCGTGGCTCCGATCAACGTGGGGGTACCACCGGGGGCCAGGCGCACCGGGTGGCGTGGAAGCAGTGGTCCCCGCGCCTGCGAGGAGTCACCACCACCCCGTAACGTTACGGTGTGGGTTGCCGCGAACCCCCAACGGAGGGAGACGGGTGAGCGTGACAGGAAGCAGCACCGGCTACCAAGAGATCGCAGATGCGCTGAGGGCCCAGATTGCTAAGGGATCCTTGCGTGCAGGGGATGCTCTGCCCTCCGAAGCCGTGCTGAGTAGACAGTTCGGCGTCGCCCGCGACACCGCGCGACACGCCTTGCTCACCCTGGAGGCGGATGGCCTCGCCAGCGCAGCCGTCCCTGGGCGCGGACGCTTCGTTCAAGACCCTCAAAGCACGACCGAGGTCAAGGCCAGGCACCAGGAGGTCGCGGACACGCTGAGGGCCTGGATCGCTGCTGGAAAGCTCGGTGTTGGTTCGGAGCTTCCCTCTGAGGCAGAACTATGCCGGGAATTCAGCATCTCGCGCTCAACCGCTCGGCGAGCTTATTCCGCTTTGGAACAGGAAGGCCTTGTCAGCGGCTCAAAGGGGTCAAAGCGCGTTGTCTCCGCCCCTATGAGCTTCCACGACGATGGGAACCGCTCAACAGCTTGGAAGGTTTACGGAGAGCGACCCATCTACGAAAACCGGTGGGTAACCGTCGCAAAGGCCGACATCGAAACGCCCGACGGGGACCGATTCGAACATCACAAGGTGTACCTGCCGGCCGCAGCAATGACCGCCATGCTGGACGACCAGGACCGTGTCTTTCTGATGTGGCGCCACCGCTTCGTCTCGGACACTTGGAATTGGGAATTGCCCGGCGGGCTGATCGACGCGGACGAGGATCCAGCTGTCACGGCTGAGCGTGAAATCCTTGAGGAGACCGGATATCGCCCCAAGGGCAAGTTGGAGCACGTGGCAACGTTTGAGCCCATGATCGGAACCGTGACTAGCCCTCACCACGTTTACGTGGCCAGGGGCGTGGAGTACGTGACAGAACCGACTGAGGTCAACGAGTCACAGCGAACGGCATGGATTCCTCTCTCTGAGATCCCGAGCCTGATCAAGGCCGGAGAAATCGCGAATTCGGGGACGTTGGTGGCCCTCCTTCACCTACTGGCCACCAGAGGAATCAGCTCACGTAGCGTTTAGGATTCGGTCGATCCGGCGGCGCTGACGAAGGGATCCGGTCAGCGTCGCCAACTCGCTTGCGGTCTGCGCCTGCTTACGAGCCTCGCTAAGATCGCCTCGCTTCGCGAGCGCGCTCGCCAGGTCGCAGCGTAGTCCCAGCCTCAGCCCTGGTGAACCCGGGCTCCATCGAGCCCAATGCCCGGCTGAGGTCTTCGACTGCTTCAAGTGCCCCCAATTGAGCCAAGCAGGCTCCGCGCCACCGAACGAGGTGAGGGCCCGCTAGGAAGAGGAAGGGCATTTCCGGGTTGGTAGCGTCTGACGGCAGCGATTCATCGGCTCGCTGCAAGGCCCGGCGACACTCCTTATCGTTGCCAAGAACTGCCTGCACCTCCGCTTCGGATGCACTGATCCAGGTAGCCATCAGAGCGGGGAGCCTATTTTTCCCCAACTCTTGAGCCTGTTGAACCAACTGCAAGGCTTCGACAGGCTGGTTCAAATCCAGGAGAATGCAGGCTTGTTGCGCTGTGGCGTGCGTCAGCAGAACTGAACTCCCAGCCTCACGCGCCGCATTCTTCGCTATTTCGTGCAGGTTCCAAGCATCGCGGTAGCGCCCTAAATCCAACGCCTGCCACCCTGCGAGCGCCGCCGCATCGGACAATGCAGCAGCGGTTAGCTGCCGCGCTCCTGCCACTACACCGTTCCTCAACAGCCCTTCCATTTGGGCCACGTGACCTTGAATCTGGGGGAGCAAGGCGGAAGCGCCGAGACGACGGTCTAGCTGGCGCAGGTTCTCGGTCTGCGATTCCAGTAGCTTGACCAACGAAATATCCGCGCTGCGGGCGGCCAGCAGTTCGCGCTTGAACTCGGCAACCTCGTCTTCATCAGGCCCTTTCGCATCGTCGGGGAAGGCCCCCAACGCGACTGCCGTGGACTCGTAAACGTCACAGAAGAGGGTCAAGTACTCCCCTACGAGGGGGCGCCGTCCGGACTCCCACTCGCGAACCATCCGGTCCAGGCTCTCGTCAGAGGCGACCCTCATGCCGCGGTTTCCGGCGGCGCGCTTCAGCTCCAAGATCAGGCGAGCCTTCTTCCACCCGCGCTCTTGGCGGCACTGGGCGAGTGCAGTCATGGCGACCCCCCGACGCTCGAACGTCCCGCCTGACACTGCCACTTGACCTCGATGTATCGCAACAGCACGGGAGGGACAGTCCCCCCACTGTCCGCCTTGCTCCTCTGCCGCTACGCCCCCTCGGAGCGGGATCGTCATGGAGGCGACGGACAGTCGCTGAATACCCCGCGAACGTGTGTTCCTGACGAGTGTGACTCTGCAATCGTGCGTAACCTGTGAATCCTAGTACGCTCGCGACTCACTGACAAGTTGGCACAACGTGTGCACAACCTGGCTGCCGACTGCAAGTGGGATGACTCGGTGACTTCAGCCATGCAGGTGGTTGCTCCTGAAGTGTGTAGGAATCATCTGTGTTGGGCAGCATGCGTAAGTTCGAGTGTAGTCTAGATGCATTCGCGGTACGACCTCTGTTCACTCTTCGGACGCGTCATGACGCGGATGTGGCTTTATGTGACGAAGGATCATGTCATAAGATGTGTGGTGGGTGACGCTCTTCGCGGGCGTGCGGCTCTACGCTGACGCGGGGTATGTGTCGCAGGTGGCCACGAATGGTGAGACAGCAAATGTCGTCTCAACCTCTGCGCAGCGTGCGCCGTATCGCGTTGGCGACCGTTGCCTCCCCTGCCAGCGTGCAGACAACCCCGGTGTGCTGGCGGATACGGCGGGGTGTGAGTCGGGAGCAGTGTTACGGCTCTGGGCAGACTGCGGTAGCTCGTCTTCGCTCGTCGGAAAACGCGACGCGCGTGTGGCCAAGGTGCGGTGTGCCCTTCCCGATTTCAGTCGATGCTGCGATCAGATGTCATGGGGACTCAGTGCATGTGCGCTACGTATATCTGGACTGAGCAGGTGGACCGATCAATGCTAAGGGGCACGACGTCGTGACTGTTTGGGTGTGACCAGACTGATGATCGCGTTGAAGCTCGGTGTCCTCGGAGACGCACCGGTCGATCCTGTGTGGCATTTGAGTAAGTGTGGAGGAGGCGATGGGAGTGGCGAGAGAGGCGTGCTCGTGCGCGTCCTGGCGGCGTGCACTCGGAGGCATGGGTCTCTCGGTGCCGACGACGTCGGGCTCGGTGGGAAGCCGGTCGGGTGTCGCGCCGGACCCCGCGGTCGTAGGAGCGATCAGGTTGAGGCAGAGCGCCCCGCGGCTGCGTCACGGTGCTCGTCGCCGCTGTCCCGCCGCGACGAGACGTGCGACTCGGCGTCGCCCGGTGCACGCGGGCGTCGCGAAGACAAGCGCCTGGGGCGGTGCGTGATGGTCGGTGCACGATCACCGGCTACCGCCCGCGCGGCTGTCCGGCGGCGGCGGGCGGCCTGGCTTTCTGAGCCGGCCGCGGTGACGCCGCGGCCTGCACGCTCGCGCCTGTGCCGGGCGATCAGCCCGGAAGTCTTCTTCCCCGCCCCGGATGACCGCGCCACCATGGAGGTGTCCCCCGGTCCCTGTGCGCCGCATGCCCGTCCAGGCCGCGTGCCTGGCGACGTTGCGAATGGGTGCTGCGAGCGGGCGCCGGGCACTCCACGCCGGCACGGTGATCGCGGGGCTGGGCTGACGTGGCAACGCTGGAAGCTGCTACCGCACCAACCGCGTCCCCGGCGCGACGCCGGCGCCCCGCCAGCTAGCCGCGGTGCCGGTGCTTGAACGACTAGGATCGCCACCACCGTGGCTGCCCTGCTCACCACCGACGGCAGGCGGCCGACAGCGCGCTTTACGCCCGCAGCTCGCCGCTCGCAGACCTGAGGAGTTACCCCGTGAACATCGCCCTGCCCGAGACCGTCCGTGCCGTCCACCAGGATCCGGGTGATGCCTTCCCGAAGATGACGATGGCGTTCCTGTCGAGGAACTGCTGCGACTTCACGCGGTCCGGCGACTGCTCCATGGACACGGCCCGTTGGGTGCTGTCCGTCAAGCCCTCTCGCCAAGGGCGGTGGCCGGAGTACCGCTGGCCCGTCGCGCGCCCGCAACCTGCCGCCCACCGTGGCCGGAGCGCAACGCGACGCTGTCGGCGGCTTGGCTGGCGCGCCATGCCTGACGCGACCTTGGAAGTGGGACGAGCTGTTCGGTCTCATATCACACGTGAGTGATCTCGTCTCAATCAAAACGAACGGTTATGTAGGAGGGAAATAAATCAAAAAAAAAATATATAGGAATAATAATAAAAAGAAAAGGAGAAGAGATCACTCCGTAGTATAGGAAGGCCCTGACAGCTCGTCCCACTTCCAGGTCGCGTCAGGCATGGCGCGCCAGCCAAGCGCCGACAGCGTCGCGTTGCGCTCGGCCACGGTGGGCGGCAGGTTGCGGCGCGCGACGGGCCAGCGGTACTCCGGCCACCGGCCCTTGGCGAGGGGCTTGACGGACAGCACCCAACGGGCCGTGTCCATGGAGCAGTCGCCGGACCGCGTGAAGTCGCAGCAGTTCCTCGACAGGAACGCCATCGTCATCTTCGGAGAGCATGCATCACTCGCGGATCCTGGTGGACGGCACGACGGTCTCGGGCAGGGCGATGGTCACGGGGTACCTCCTCGGCTGCGAGCGGCGAGACTGGGGCGTAAGCGCGCTGTCGGCCGCCCTGCCGTCGGTGGTTGAGCAGGGCAGCACGGTGGTGGCGATCCTGTCGTTCAGTCCCCGGCACCGCGGCAGGGTGCCGGGGCGCCGGCGTCGCGGCCGGGGAGGGCGGTTGGTGCGGTAGAGCTTCCAGCGTTGGCCACGGGGTCAGCCCGCCCCGGATCCCGTGCCGGTGGAGTGCCCGGCGGCCCCGCTCCGACGCCATCGCGTCGGCCAGCACTCGGCCTGGACCGGCATGCGGCGCACAGGACCGGGCGACCTCCCTGGTGGCGCGGTCATCCGGGGCGGGGAGAGAAAGACTTCCGGCTGATCGCCCGGCACAGGGCGGCGTGCAGGCCGGGGTCAGCGCCGGCTCGAAGCCAGGCGCCCGCCCGCCCGCCCGGACTGGCCCGCCGGGGCGGTAGCCGGTGATCGTGCCCGCCATCACGCCACCGCCCGGTTCTTGCGCGGTGCAGGCGCGGACGGTCGTCCTTCCGTCGGGCGGGACAGCGTGGCACGTGAGCATGCTGCGGGCGACTGCTCGCCCGTCGATTCCGTTCCTCGACGCGTGTCGCGGCGGAGCGACCCGTGTCTCACTTCGAGAGTGTCAGCTCGTGTCGTCGCGGGAGAGTGATGTCCCGGTCCGCCGCCAGACGCGCGCGACGTCTCCTCGCCACTCAATCGTCCTGTCCACACCCAGCCACAGGTCGACCGGCGTACCGAGGGCGAGTTCAACGACGATCGTCGGCAGTGACGGCCACCTGGCCGCCGATATACGTGCGCATGCGATCCCCCCTGATCTGTGAGGACGGGAAGGAGGGCGGCCGGCGCGTCGTGGTGAGAGGACGGCCGTCCTGCAGAGCCTGAACGCCCGGCTCCCCTCAACGTACAGCACGGGGCTGGACGGGGCAGGGGAGCAACCCGGTCGCAACGCGATAGGCGCTGCCGCAGAGGTTGAGCGGACTTGCTGTCTCCTTCGGCTGCGACTCCCGTGTCAGGTAGAGCCGCCACGCCCGGCGAAGGCGTATGGAGACATGACCTTTCGGTCTAAGCCCTCCCGAATGACAAGGTCGGGTGCGCCCTCGGCTCGATCTGTCCCGAGCCCCTTGCCCCTGCTGGCTGAGTCCGAAGTCCCAGGCAGCACGGAGCCGTTGGCCAACTTGTATGTCGGCGTCTAGTACAGGTTACGCGTTGCGGGTCACCCGTCAAGGCGTTCGCGGGGTTTCAGCGACTGTCCGTCGCCTCCATGACGATCCCGCTCCGAGGGGGCGTAGCGGCAGAGGAGCAAGGGCGGACAGTGGTGGGACTGTCCGTC
Organism: Streptomyces thioluteus; assembly: GCF_039535865.1. Classification (NCBI taxonomy): domain Bacteria; kingdom Bacillati; phylum Actinomycetota; class Actinomycetes; order Kitasatosporales; family Streptomycetaceae; genus Streptomyces; species Streptomyces thioluteus. Next base: position 33,829 of record NZ_BAAAXZ010000085.1, on the reverse strand, counting down.
CTCCGTTGCTGGTTTGCGATACATCGAGGTCAAGTGGGAGTGTCAGGCGGGACGTTCGAGCGTCGGGGTCTGCCATGACTGCACTCGCCCAGTGCCGCCAAGAGCGCGGGTGGAAGAAGGCTCGCCTGATCTTGGAGCTGAAGCGCGCCGCCGGAAACCGCGGCATGAGGGTCGCCCTCTGAGCGAGTAGCTGGACCGGATGGTTTCGCGAGTGGGAGTCTCGGACGGCGCCCCCTCGTAGGGGAGTACTTGACCCTCTTCTGTGTACGTTTACGAGTCCACGGCAGTCGCGTTGGGGGCCTTCCCCGACGATGCGAAGGGGCCTGATGAAGACCGAGGTTTGCCGGAGTTCAAGCGCGAACTGCTGGCCGCCCGCAGCTGCGGATATTTCGTTGGTCAAGCTACTGGAATCGCAGACGCGAGAACCTGCGCCAGCTAGACCGTCGTCTCGGCGCTTCCGCCTTGCTCCCCAGATTCAAGGTCACGTGGCCCAAATGGAAGGGCTGTTGAGGACGGTGTAGTGGCAGGAGCGCGGCAGCTAACCGCTGCTGCATTGTCCGATGCGGCGGCGCAGTCGCAGGGTGGCCAGGCGTTGGGATTTAGGGCGCTACCGCGATGCTTGGAACCTGACTACGAATAGCGAAGAATGCGGCGCGTGAGGCTGGGAGTTCAGTTCTGCTGACGCACGCCACAGCGCAACAAGCCTGCATTCTCCTGGATTTGAACCGCCTGTCGAAGCCTTGCAGTTGGTTCAACAGGCTCAAGAGTTGGGGAAAAATAGGCCTCCCCGCTCTGATGGCTACCTGGATCAGTGCATCCGAGCGGAGGTGCAGGCAGTTTCTTGGCAACGATAAGGAGTGTCGCCGGGCCTTGCAGCGAGCCGATGAATCGCTGCCGTCAGACGCTACCACACCCGGAAATGGCCCTTCCTCTTCCTAGCGGGCCTCACCTCGTTCGGTGGCGCGGAGCCTGCTTGGCTCAATTGGGGGCACTTGAAGCAGTCGAAGACCTCAGCCGGGCATTGGGCTCGATGGAGCCCGGGTTCACCAGTGCTGAGGCTGACTACGCTGCGCCTGCGAGCGCGCTCGCGAAGCGAGGCGATCTTAGCGAGGCTCGTAAGCAGGCGCAGACCGCAAGCGAGTTGGCTACGCTGTGACCGGATCCCTTCGTCACGCCGCCGGATCGACCGAATCCTATAACGCTACTGAGCTGATTCCTCTGGTTGGCCAGTAGGTGAAGGAGTGGCCGACCAACGTTCCCCCGAATTCGCGATTTCTCCCGGCTTGATCAGGCTCGGGATCTCACTGAGGAGAGAGAATCCATTGCCGTTCGCTGTGACTCGTTGACCTCAGTCGGTCTGTCACGTACTCCACGCCCCTGGCCACGTAAACGTGGTGAGGGCTACGTCACGGTTCCGATCATGGCTCAAACGTTGCCACGTGCTCCAACTTGCCCTGGGGGCGATATCCGGTCTCTCAAGGATTTCACGCTCAGCCGTGACGCTGGATCCTCGTCCGCGTCGATCAGCCCGCCGGCAATTCCCAATTCCAAGTGTCCGAGACGAAGCGGTGGCGCCACATCAGAAAGACACGGTCCTGGTCGTCCAGCATGGCGGTCATTGCTGCGGCCGGCAGGTACACCTTGTGATGTTCGAATCGGTTCCCCGTCGGCGTTTCGATGTCGGCCTTTGCGACGGTTACCCACCGGTTTTCGTAGATGTGGTCGCTCTCCGTAAACTTCCAAGCTGTTGAGTCGGTTCCCATCGTCGTGGAAGCTCATAGGGGCGGAGACAACGCGCTTTGACCCCTTTGAGCCGCTGACAAGGCCTTCCTGTTCCAAAGCGGAATAAGCTCGCCGAGCGGTTGAGCGCGAGATGCTTGATTCCCTGCATAGTTCTTGCCTCAGAGGAAGCTCCGAACCACACCGAGCTTTCCAGCAGCGATCCAGGCCCTCAGCGTGTCCGCGACCTCCTGGTGCCTGGCCTTGACCTCGGTCGTGCTTTGAGGGTCTTGAACGAAGCGTCGCGCCCCAGGGACGGCTGCGCTGGCGAGGCCATCCGCCTCCAGGGTGAGCAAGGCGTGTCGCGCGGTTGTCGCGGGCGCACGCCGAACTGTCTACTCAGCACGGCTTCGGGAGGCAGAGCATCCCCTGCACGCAAGGATCCCTTAGCAATCTGGCCCTCAGCGCATCTGCGATCTCTTGGTAGCCGGTGCTGCTTCTGTCACGCTCACCCGTCTCCCTCCGTGGGGTCGCGCAACCCACACCGGTAACGTTTTACGGGTGGTGGTGACTCCTCGCAGGCGCGGGACCACTGCTTCCACGCCACCCGGTGCGCCTGCCCCCCGGTGGTACCCCCACGTTGATCGGAGCCACGGCACCCAGCCTTGATCGTCGGCCGGTCGGCAATGGCTGTGTCAGTAAGGCCAGTTAGATCACTGAAAAGGGGCGGTTAGCCTCAAAGCATGACGCCCGCCGACGCCGAAGCACGCCGAGTGAACGAGAAGATCGCGGATGCCCTCAGAGCGAAGATCGCCACAGGTACGCCTGAAGCCCGGAGACAAGCTGCCGGCCGTCCGCGACATTGCGGAGCGCTTCGTGAGGTCGCCGCGGGAACCGCAACCAAGGCCCTGCAACTGCTGGCCAGGTCGGTGCTACGCGCGGGCCGAGTCCACCCGCGGGTACTTTCGTGACGCGATTCGCCCGGAGGCGCATGAAAGGCGTGAGTCAAGCGCGGAATTTGTGGCTGATCAGGCAGAGATCGAGTCGCTGCGGGCACATATCGCCTGTCTGAGGACCGGCTTCAGCGCTTGGAGAACTCGACTCAGAACCGCCAATGAGCTCCTGCCAGCCGATCAGTTCACCCGCGCCTTCAATGGTCGTACGCGGCTGGTGACTCCAGCCAAGCTGGCCCTGGCGCGACGCTGATCTGGGCCGCTGCGCCCATCTGGAACGTCCGAGTGACGGCACTTCGTGACGGCAACGGCCTTGGACGAAGGTGACCACCGGAGGACTCCCAGGACTCCCCGCCCGGGCACGAGTACGAGCTTCCCAGCAGCGGAGAGGCTGGGCGAACTTACAAAGCGGATGTCGGCGGTTCAAATCCGTCTGTGCCCACCGCAGCGAAGAGCCCGGAGCTTTCGGCCCGCGGCTCAGTCGGCATCCGCGGATGACATCAACGTCCATCGTCGTGTGTGCCGGACGGCGCGACCGGTGTATGCGTGTGCCGTGTGTGTTGTTGACCGCCTCCCATCGCGGCGCGGGGGCGCGTGGACGCGGATGCGGGGCAGCCAACCTTTGTCGGTCGGCCGATGGAAGTCCGCAGGACGTCGCTGTCCTCAATAGGCCGACCTAATGTTCGTGTGGTGAACACCAGGTCGCTGTGCGTGCCAGTTAGCGCCCGCCCTTGGCGCGCATGGTGCGCCCTGACGGAGGCGTTGCCAAGGAAGGACACCTGGTCTCTATGTGAGAGTAGTTCCGTACGAAGGGTCCCCGGCGGAGGTGTAGCTGAGTTGGCGCCGTCGGATGGCGAGTCGACAGGAGACCGCCCCGCACCTCCCCAACTCCTAGGTGGCAGGCTAGCTGGTAGGAGAGGACGTAGGCGTCCCGCTGCCATGATCGTTGTCGCACACTTCGACGGCCCGTCCTCGGTGTCGTATGCGGTCCGGACCAGGTGATCACCGGGTACGCCGTGGCGAGTTGAAGGGTCCGCACCTCGGAGGAGTTGGCATCCGGTGAGCGGATCTCTTCCTCGAAGTGCTCGATGCCGCCGAGTGTTCTTCAAGTCGCGTAGATTGCCGCCGGGGGCCAGGTTGGGCCTCGGCGATGGGGGTGTTTGCGGGGCGAGGTCGAGTGGGGATGTACGAGTACTGCGAATTCGACCGGCGCTGATCGAGGAGGTAGCGACGACGCCGGCCAGGACCCTGCGTGGTCCGCCGAGGTCGTGCGTGAGATGTCCTGCGGGGGCGTTCCTCCTTCACCTCCAGGGCGGTCGACCTCGGGGCGGCCTTCCTGCGGCTTCCGCCTCCACCGTGAAGGCCGACTTGCCCTGATCGCGTGCCGCGCGGGCCCGAAGCGGTCGGAGGCTGAGGCAGCCGTACGGCGGGCGGCGGCCGGACGAAGACGCCCCGGCCGTGCTCTGGGCAGCACGAGCTCTCACTCTGAGGATGACGCTGATGTTGCGGACGCGTCCCCATCGGCGATACGGAGTAGTGCTCCACCAACGCAGGCTTCGGAGGGCAGCTGGTGCTCATCCCGAAGCGTCCTTGTCGATGCTCGACGCAGTTGTCAGCAATCTGGCGATACACCGCGCGATCACTGGGTGGGATCACAGCGCACGAGCAGGCCGACGAAAGAGCAGCCACCTTGTGCTCACTCCTTTAGGTATCTAGACGAGCAGCTGAGTCAGTTGCTACGGTGCGGAGAGCCTAGTCAGCCAAAGGCGACGAGGAACGTGAGCATGCGAACGCCCGCACTCCGTGAGCGTCGCCGCGGGTCATCGTGGGACACCGGGGCCGTGCCCTGCTGCATCCAGCGGCTGGCGACAACGGTCACGGGCAGCCGCCCGGCGGCGTGCTCGAAGCGGCGAGACATCCGGACGCGCTGGAGCGTCGAGTGCCCTCGAAGAGACCGGGATCAAGATTGCGCTGGGTGGGGCACCGGCCGTGCTGACTGGCGTGTGTACAAGAACATGACGGCTTGATCGTCTCCTCGTCTTCGCTGCGAGGCGATCGACGGGGCTCCGGCCATAGGTGCCGAGACGCAGTGCCCTGCGCTGGGACGCAGCGACGGTCACCTGAGCTCGCCGACGAGGCGTACGCGATACGCGTCCTGTACGCCTTGACGCCGCGAATCGCCGGCTACTGTCGGCCCACGACGGCGTCGACTCGTCTAGTAGAACCCACTGTCCTAGCGCCTACAGCGCTAAAGGAACTTGTATGATGAGTATACGAGTAGTGTGTGCAGGTCGCTCACTTGCCCGGTTCGCGGAAGAGGTCCGACGCGTACGCCGCTGGGCTCGGGACGTACTCGACATTCCCCGTACGTCGACGACGCGGCCGTCATCGTGAGCGAGCTGAGCACGAACGCCGTCCAGCACACAGCGAGCGGCTACGTGGGGACGGCACACTCTACGTGCTCGTGTGTGCGTCGTCCGAACACGTCCGTCGCACGTCTCGGGTCGCGAAAAACGCGGCGGCTCCCGCACGACACGACGAATGCGCGATCGCCTCCCGAAAAACGACTCCGCGCGGCGGGGCTGGCCTCGTCCTGCTCGCTCGCAACCGGACTGACCCTGGTCCGAGTCAGGAGACGGCAGAGCCACACTCCGTGACCCGCCGAGCTGGTCACCCACCGGCAACGCAGAGGCAAGCGATGAAGCGACGGCCGAACTGGCCTTACGGCTCGGCTACTGGTGGCAGTGCACCATCACGTTCTTCGACAGCACGCGAGGAATCGAGGCTCGTCACAGCCTCGACGCAGAAGCGCATCGAGCCGTACCGCCAGCATCATCGTGGCCATGGAGATGACAACGCCGTACCAGCACGAGAGCGAAGCGCAGGCGTACGCGCCTGCCGACAGGCCCAGGCCGTGTCATCGCTCATCGCGGCCGAGACCTGCACCTACACGGGACCACGGCGACCTCACCCTCACATGGACGATCGCCGGCCCTCTTCCGTCCCCCTGGCACGACGCAGACGATCCGAACTCCCCACACTGCTGCCAAGCGGTTCACGACCTACCCCTTCAAGCTGCGCTCCCGCCGCTCCCGGTGAGTACACCCTTCTCTGCAGGTTCAAGACGGCGCGCATCCGCTCGCCGCGCGCGCGGCGCCCGGCTCCCCACGGGCGCCGCTCTGTCTCTGCCGCTCCGACCGGTCGCCGCTGTCCCCGCGACAGCCGCGGAGAGCGCTGAACTGCAGACGAATGCTCCGGCGCGGCGCTCCGGCGCTGGACGGCGGAGCCGCGAGATCAGAGCTGCGGGTCCGCATGGGATGAGCGCTGACGAGTGAGCGACCAAGGGGTGGGACGGCGATGGCAGTGGGACGCTGTGGTTCCTACCGACGCCAGACACGGGTCGTGCCAGTTCAAGCGGCGCCGTCCCCTCACAAGCGACCTCAGCCCTGGCCCTCTCCATGAAGGTCGATGACGTAATGAACCAACTCGTCCGCGAGCCGACCCGTAGCTGCAAAGATTCGGCTGTCGACGCCACAGCTACTGGATCACAGCCCCCCGCGTGGTCAGCAGGCACATCGATGTTGTGTCGCGTCCAATTACGCAGCATCGATATGATCGTGCTGGCTCTGAGGGCGATCGGCCGAGGTGTGAGGCATGGCAGACTCGGCTTGTACGTATCCTGTTGCTTTGCCGCGGCTCTGTACGTCCCGCCTATGGGTGTAGGTATAGCGTCCCGGTCGTCAAGCGCACACTCAAGCTGACATCTACCGCCTGACCACAACGCCACGGATCGCGACAGCTTCAGCGTGCAACAGCGATTGCCCTCCTGCGGGCAACGCTCTGTGCTGCTCGCAGGCCGCGAACTGACAAGCGGATTTCGGCGAGTTTCACATCCGTCTCTCAGACGACCACCCGTCGGAAGAGCCGGGAGCGATCGCGCTCTCCCGGGCCTTCCCGCCCGTCCGTACAGTCCGTGTCCCCCGTGGCAGTCGGCCGCGCACAGGCGGCCGGATCAGCAGTTGCCCTCGTGCCGTGGTCCGCGTGAGGGACGTGGCAGTGGCAGACGGTCTTTCCGTGGGCGTCGGGGCGGAAGTAGGTGCGCAGGGTGAGTTCGCCGTGCGAGGCGGTAGGTGGTTCGTCCCACCAGAGATGCCAGGGTCGGTGTCACCAGGACGTGTCGCCGCGCGCGACGCCTTGTGTCGACGATCGGAACGGGTTGATGTGATAGTGCATCGGGTGCTGGTAGCGTTGTCCCCTCCGTCTCGGCCATGATGAACGCACTCTCTCCGACCGTGTCGCGCTCCCCGCTTCTCGACGTCGATGCGGTAGTCATTCCGAGAGCCGGCCGTTGATGGTGATCTGGGGACCGGGGCCGTGGTGGCCGAGTTGTCGCGGGAGACGGTGCGTGCGGTGACGGGCGACGGCAGGTCGGGCATCGGCGGGGGGCGACGAGCGGTCCGGGATGCGGCGCCCGACGTCTTTTGCGGCCTGGTGACCTCGAGGGTCGCCGCGCGTAGGGCCGGCCGGTCGGCGCAGGCTGCGCGCCGGGTGGTACGCGGCGCCGCTTCGATGCGGTAGCGGCCGGGTTTGCCGCCGCGTACGACGAACTCGGCGCGGTGTGCCCGAGGCCAGCATGATGGCCGGTACGGGCGGGTGCGGTCGAAGGGGATGCCGTCCGCGCCGATCCAGTGCAGGTGTGGCCTCGACGCGCAGCCATAGTTCGCGGTGCGGAACGCGTTGAGCACGCGCCAACCGCTGCGTTTTTCGCCCGGCTGGATGCGGGCGACGGGGCGGAGTTGGCCGTTGAGCGTGTAGAGGCGCTCGGCCTGCACCCGGGGAGCGCGTCGTAACCCTCGTCGTCCCCGGCCGGCAGCATGAAGTCGGTGGGTTCTCGCCGTTGGCGTCCACCCGCAACGAGCTGACGACGATGGTCCGTTCGCGCATGGCGGCGATCTCGGGGACGCGGTCGATGTCGCCCTCGACGATGATGGGCCCGCTCAGTCCGGACCACGCCTGGTGGGTGGTGGAGCCGTGGTGGTTGCGGGTGGTACCAGTGCAGGCCCGCGGGCTGGTCTTCGGGATGTCGTAGACGTACTGGAAGCTGCCGCGCGGTGTCGACGCGGACTTCCCATGTTGTCCGAGCGCCCGCTCGGGGACACCTGGAGGCGTGTACGTGGACGTTGGTGGCGAACGTTTCCTTGCGGAGGTCCTCGACCTCCGGGAGGCCCTGGGCCTTGGGCAGGCAGTCGGAGTGTTTCCGGCCCCTTGTCCAGGTCGTCGCAGGCGGGGAGCAGTCGGTGGGGACCATCTGGTTCCGCAGCAGGAGCCGGACCTGGTCGCCGGGGCGGATGCGCAGAATCTCGCCGGGCAGCCCGTTGTTGTAGGTGTCCAGCCGGAGCCGGCGTCCGCCGACGAACGGTGCTGGTGGTGGCCATGGAGAGGGTGTGCTCGAGTCGTCCCGCCCGCTGAGACCTGCGGCAGGTCGCGCAGGAGCGGGCCGTCGGCGGGGCGGGCGGTGGCCTGTCGTGTCGGCCGCTTCGATCGCGGCGCCGGCGAGTCCGCGCCAGCGCGCTGCGTGCCCAGCGCGCCCACTCCTCGCAGCACGCGCCGACGGGACGGGTTCCGCCTGGGTTCATGCGGGTCTCCCCACGGGATGACGGTCCGGAGTCGTAACTCATACGATCCGATTCCTCGGCATGGAGGCGCGGTGAGGGCTCGCGCAACGCCGTGGGGTCCTCCGTCCGGCCCCATGCGGGCCGCCGTGAACGGTCCGCGAGGTCGCCGTGGAACGTCCGCGAGCGCCGTGAACGGTCCGCGAGGTCGCCGCGGACGGGTCCCGCGGGGCGGAAGCGGTCAGCGGGCCCGGTTGATGAGGGTTGATGATGCATCTTCTTAACTTGGCCGCAACCCGGGTCGTTTGTCAGTGCGGTCGTAGCCTGTGCGCATGTCCCCGTACGTGTGCGTCAGCAGTCTCTGCGCGGAGGAGATCAACCGCGCATTCGGCGTTCCTGTCCGCAGCGCCGGGGGCGTGCGCTCACGCGCCGCCGAGCGCGGACGTACGAGCAGCGGCGGGCGAGTGGTGTGTCGCCCGGCGCGGCGGTGGGGAGGTGCTAGGCGTTCCGCACCGGAGGGCGCGGCCGAGTGCCCGCTCGCTGCTCCCTCACGCTGTCGCGTTACGGGCGTCGGCGGGGCGTGGACCCAGGCGTGCGCTGCCGAGGCGAGGGGGACGAGGGTGCGGGCGTAGTCGTCACCTCGTAGTCGTCGGCCGGCCGCCAGCTCGGCCTCGGTGATCTGCAGGGCGGTGCCCTGGACCCGACCCGCCGGTCGCGGTGGGCGCGGATGGGGTGGTCGGGTGTCCGAGCCGCTGAGGGCGATGACGTGAGGGTTTCGGTGATCTCACCGTGTCCAGGCGGTAGCCGGGCAGTCCTCGGATGGCGCTGTCACCTCGCGGCCGAAGAGGGAGCGCTGGACCTCGGGCTGGAGGCAGGTGCCGTAGGAGAAGCTAGCGAGGTGGAGTTAGTCGATCATGTGAGATGGCGCACCAGGACCGTGTGGGGCGGGGTGGAGGCAAGGCGAGACAAGCTGGTCGCTCGTCCGGCATGGGGAGAGCCGGCGAACGTGCTCTTCGAGCGGGGGCGGCGGGCGGGGTGCCGGTCGTGCTGCCGCCCGGCGGGACGCGAGGTGCCCCTGTCCGAGGCACGTGGGAGCAGCCGCGCGGGCGGCCGGTGGCTGGCCTGGGCAGGAGCCGCCGGACGCCGCGTCGTCTCGCCCTACCCTGCGGGCCCGGCAGACGTGGGAGGGATGGCTGCGGTGTACGCGGTCTCCCTGCCGCCGCCCCGCGTCGAACGTGCGGCTGCGCGACCGGGACATGAGCTCTACGGACTCACCGAGATCGCCCTGCGCGAGCGTGCCCCGTCGAGGGAGGCGCCCGCTGGGGGAGTGGGAGCACCGGCCGCCCGGCGGGGAGTCGTGTGTCGCGACGTGGCGCCGACGCTGTCCGGGAGGCGCTGGGGCTGTGTCGACTCGGCGGCACGACGGGTGTTGTCGTCGCGCACGTATGCGTGATCGTCGCGCTGCGCGTACGTGCTCTCCGGCGGGGCGAGCGACAGTCGGCCCGACCGTGGCCCGTGCACGGAACGCCTCGTCTCGCGGTGAGTCCGCGACGGGGGCGGATGCGGCTAGGTCGCGTTCGGCAGCGACCTGAGGGCCTTCTGTCGGTTGTGTGCGAGGATGTGTTCGATATGACGGTCGAGACCCCTTCGTGTAACTCGGGACGGCGATCCTGTACCTCCTCGCGCGTCTTCGGCAGTGTCTTCGCCGTGTGGGTGGCGTGCCACCCTGGTGCCGGACACGATCGCCGACGAGCGCGCGTACCGGTGCCCGCGCCGGCCTGCGCGCGGTACGCGAGTGCGTTTCTTCTTTCTTGCCGGGGACGGACGACATGCGTCCGGAGCGGGAGTTCACCGTCTCCGACATCGCTGGGAAGGACGGCACAAGGCGACCCTGACCGACTCCGCGGGCGGTTCCGGCGGTCGGGTTTGCTGCCGTGACGACCGTTGTGCTGAGCAGCTGAGCGACGCGACCGGGTCACGCCACCGTCTGGCACGGCGCGGTCCAGGAGAGGGGTTTTTGGGGTGGGGGGGAGGGGGGGGTTTTTTTTTTTTTTTTTTTTGGTTTTGGGGGGGGGGGGGGGGGGGGGGGGGGGGGGGGGGGGGGGGGGTGCGGGGGGGAGGGGGGGGGGGGGGGGGGGGGGGGGGGGGGGGGGGGGGGGGGGGGGGGGGTGGGGGGGGGGGTCGCGGGCCAAGCGGGACGAGCAGGGCGCCCTCGGAGCGCGCCCCGTCATCCGCCCGCGCGCGGATCTCGCCGCCGCCCGGCGTCGGCGACCGCTTGACTGGTTCTGAGCACGCGTGCGGCTGCGCTGCGGCAGGAGCCGACCGGACGAGCGACCCGGCGCATGCGCCACGTCGTCCGGCTCGCCTTCGCCTGGGAGTCGCGTCGGCGCCGTGCGGTGACCGTCGCGGCGCTCGATCTCCGCTCTGGACGGCGACCGGCGCTCTGGCGCTGCTCGCCGCGCCGATGGTGCCGTGTGCCCGTGCGCGCGCGTGGCGCGGCGCGTTCCGGGCTGCAGAGGGCGGGCGAGCCGTGGACGCCGAAGCCCCATCTGACGCGACCCGTATGACGCGACCCATGTGACGGTCCAGCCCGCCCAAAACGGCCGCGCCAAGAAAACCCGGATACTGCCCTCCGCCCGCGGAGAGGCACCGGGCATGACGGAAACAGAACGAGGGCCGCCCATGCGCGACCCGCATCAGAGCGGGTGACCGCGACGCGTTCGCCGAGCTCTACGAGGAGCACGCGCGAACGGTCTACAACCACGCCTACCGGCTGACGGGCGACTGGTCGACGGCCGAGGAAGTGATGTCCGAGACCTTCCTGGAGGCCTGGCGCACCCGGGACAGGCTGGAACCGGAGGGCGACTCCCTGCGCCCCTGGCTGATGGGCATCGCCACCAACAAGGCGCGCAACGCCAACCGGGGCCTGCGCCGCAAGCTGGCCTTCCTGGCCCGCAAACCGGCGCCGACGGCAGACACGGTGCGGGACTTCGCGGACGAATCGGCGTCCCGCGTCGACGGCGGACGCGAACTGGACGCCGTCCGGCGCGCGTTGACGGCACTGCGCCGCTCCGAGCGGGAGGTGCTGGCCCTGTGCGTCTGGGGCGGCCTGGACTACGCCCAGGCCGGACAGGCCCTCGGCGTGCCCGTCGGCACGGTCCGCTCCCGCCTCTCCCGCGCACGGGCCCGGCTCCGCCGGCTGACCGACGAGCAGCTCGGCGCGGGCGCCGGGCGCGCACCGGCCGGAAGCCCCGCAGCGAACACGGCCGCCCTGACGGCCCTGGCTGTCCAGGAGGACGCCCGATGAAGACCCCCGAGCACCAGGACCTGGCCCGGCTGCTGCCCGGCCCCGCCGAGCGCGACCTGCCGCCGGGCCGCCACCGCCACCACAAGGAGCGGCTGCTGCGCGCCATCGACGCCGACCGGCGGCCCCGGCCGCTCGTCCGCCGACTCGTCCGCCCCGCCTTCGCCCTGCCCCTCGCGGCCACGGCCGTCGCGGGCACCCTCGTCGTCACCACCCTGACGGGCGGACACGACGAACCCCCCGCGGCGCGCGTCCCGTTGGCCGAGACCGGCACCGGGCGGGGAGCCGTGGTGCTGCTGGACCGGATCGCCGCCGTCGCCCTGAAGTCCGGCACCAAGCCGGTGCGGGACGACCAGTACGTCTACGTACGCAGCGTGGCCACCGAGACCGAGCACATCAAGCCGGTCAAGGCGGGGAAGCTCAAGCAGCGCGAGGACTGGTTCTCGCAGAACTCCGGCCCGACGAACGACGTCGGGGTGTTCCGCGAGGACGGGGAGTACGTGACCATCCACGGCGCCGACAAGGACCCGGCGGGCATCGACCGGCCCACCTACCAGTGGCTCGCCTCCCTGCCCACCGACCCCGACGCCCTCCTCCGGCGCCTCCGCAAGGAGACCCGTCCCATCAAGGGCCAGGAGTTCGACCAGACCGTCTTCGACACGATCGGGAACCTGCTCTGGACCGGGGTCATGCCCCCCAGGACCGAGGCCGCCCTCTACAAGGCCGCCGCGAAGATCCCGGGGGTGGTGACGATGCGGGACGCCGTCGACGCCGACGGCCGGCACGGCGTCGCCGTCGCCCGCGAGGACCGTCAACTCGGCCGTCGCACCGAGTGGGTCTTCGACAAGAAGTCCCTGTCGTACCTCGGCCGGCGGACCTACCTCACCAGGACCGACGAGTGGGGCAAGGCCGGCACCCTGGTGTGGGCCAACGCGATCCTGGAGCGGGCGGTCGTCGACCGGGCGCGTGACATCCCCTGAGCGGGGGGCCCGGACGCTAGTCGGGCAGCTTGACCGTGGTGAGAGTGCGCAGGGCTGCGACGGGGAGCAGCAGCCCTCGCTCCTCGGCCAGGCTGTAATCCATGACCAGGCCCGTCAGGGCCCCCGCGCTGGAGAACGCCGGGGCCCCGACCAGCCCGTCGACGAATTCGCCGGACGCGCGCAGCAGGTCCCCGGAGCGGCCCTTGACGTCGAGGAGGCATGAGTACCGTCCCTGCATCGCATGCGCGCTGACGAGCAACTGCCTGCCGGGCGTTGGGCGCTGCTCGAAGGCCAGTGACCGGTCGGGGAAGGCGACGGGCTCGGCCAGGCGCAGAACCTTGAGGGGTGGGAACGCCTGTGCCTCGATCGGCTCGACCGGCACCTTCCACTCGTCGGTACCGGCGCTCATCGCGCGGCCCTGTGGTCCCAGCCAGAATCCGTTCGGGCCCGGGTCCGCCGTAATGACCGTCTCGGCGTCGAAGAGCAGGCCGTTGCCCAGGTGTTGACCGTGCGCGTCGTAGAGCCGGACGCTCACCGACGCGACGTACTCCTCGTCCACCTGCCAGGTGTCCGTGATCATCGTGACGCTGCCGTTGACGTGCCCGAACTGGTACACCGTGTTCAAGGGCGGTGCGCCGGGGGCGGCCACCACGTTGTTGTGGACGTCCGCCTCGGGGCGGAAGTCGGGGGTGCGGAAGTCGGAGGTCAGCGGCTCCGGCAGAAGGCCCGTCTCCTCCGTCTCGGCCAGCAGGCGCTCCAACTGCTCGCAGCGTTCCTCCGCCTGCTGGTGCAGGGCCCGAACACGCGCCAACTCCTCCTTCAGCTCCCGGATCTCCTCGTTCAGCCGGGCGTTCGCCTCCGCGGCCGCCAGTCTCGCCTCCAGCTCGCGGTTGCGCATCTCCAGGTCGCGGATGCGGTGTTCGCGGTCCTGGAGGGTGTCCTCCAGCCAGCGTTCCCGCGTGGCGGCGCTCCGCGCCTCCCGGTCGGCCTCGGCCAGTTCGCGTTCCAGGAGCTGCGTCCTGTGGGCAGGGCTGCTGCCCGACTCCAGCGCCGCGGTGTGCAGTGTGCGGAGCATGTCGACCGCCGCGGTGGTCGGCGTGGAACCCCGCGCCTCACCGACGTCGTGCAGGAGGTTGAGGATGAACTCCCACGGCGGCAGCCGGCGTCCACTGAGGTAGCGGGAGACCGTGGACGAGTCGTACGCGCGGCGGGCCGCGTAGCGACGGGTGGAGACGCACAGGCCCGCGAAGAGATCCCGCAACGCCCTTGCGAGCGCGACCACATCGGGCGGCAGATCGTCGTCCATCGGCTTCAGCTCGCTCATCGCCGCTTTCCCCCCGCCCGCTGCCGGTGATCCGGCAGCACCGCTGCACCTGCCGCAGCGCCCCGACCATCCGTCAGCCTGGGCGCATCGCCAACCATGACAGGGGGCTTCGCAATGCCGCAGCGCGCAACGGGCGAACTTGGGATCTCGTCGTCTTCCTCGCCGTACTCGGCGCCGGTACGGTGCTCGTCCTGTGCGGCGTGGCGCCGGAGTCGCTGGCGACGATCGCCGTCGCCGTCTCGGGCCTGTACACCGTGTGGCGCGGCCCGCAGCCGCCGGCCTGATCACATGGCGGCATTGTGTGATTCGGTGAGAAGCCGCTCGGCTTCGGCCCCCGGCAGCACCCCGGTGACCCTCACCGTCCACCTGCGCGGCACAGCGCGTCGTCCACCAGCTTCCGCGTGGCGCGGTTGAGCCGGACCAGGTCCGGGCGGTCGCCCGCGCTCGTGACGGAGACGGCGACGGCCCGGCGGCCGTCCTCCGTCACCCCGGTGCGGGTGTACGTGCCGAAGCCGTCGCCCTCGTGGTGCCAGTAGCCGCCCCCGCAGGACAGCGGCGTCCGGCGCACCCCGAGCCCGTACCCGCCGTCGGGCCACGCCGCGAGGTCCTCGTCGGCGCCGGTCCGCTCCACCGTCCGCTTCATTTCGGCCAGTTGGGCGGGCGGCAGGAGTTTTCCGCCCAGCAGGGCGCGGAAGAAGGTGTTGAGGTCGGACGTCGTCGACACCACGCCGGAGTCGGCCGTGTGCTGGATGCTGTGTTCCGTGGCGTCGAGGACCGTGCCGCCGGGGCCGCGCAGGGTGACGCGGGCGTGCGGCCCGGGGAGGTGCGGGTTCGCGCCGGGGACGTAGGTGTGGCGCAGGCCGAGCGGGGCGATGACGCGGTGCTCGACGAGGGTGCGCCAGTCGTCGCCGGACGCCTTCTCGGCGATCATCCCGGCCAGGAGGTAGTTGGTGTTGGAGTACGACCAGCGCGGCTTCCGGTGGTCCGGGGTGAAGAGCGGGCGGTGGCGCAGGGCGACGGCCACCCAGTCCCGCGCCGGGGTCGCGTCGTGGCGGATCTTCTCGAAGTCCCCGGTGAGGGCGGCCAGGAGCGCGGGGTCGTCGACGTAGTCGTAGAGGCCGCTCGTCTGTCGGAGCAGGTCGCGGACCGTGATCCGCGATCCGTCGTTGCCGTTGCCCGAGACGACGCCGGGCAGCCACTTCTCGACGGTGTCGTCGAGCGACAGTTTCCGCTCGGCGGCGAGCTGGAGGACGACCGTCGCGGTGAACGTCTTCGTCGTGCTCGCAGTGCGGAACTGCGCGTTCCAGGGCGTGGGTTCGGAGCCGCCGCCCGCCCGCGCCCGGCGCACGCCGTGCCCGGTGTCCGCCTCGGCGAGGACGCGGACGTCGCCGCCCGCCGCGCGGACGGCCCGTACATCCGCGTCGAGCGAGGCGCGCGGGGCGCAGCTCGCCGAGGTGGCGACTTCTGTCACCAGGACCCCGGCGACCAGGGCCGCAGCCGTCCAGCGGCTCATCCGCATACCCGTCCTCGTGCGCATCGTCCGTCCTTCTCCCCGTCGTTCCGGCAACTGGTTCCAGCCAACCAGCGGGCGCCGGCCGGGCCCATGGGCCTGGAACCCCGGTGCGGGGTGTACCTGGCAACACCCGTGACCCCTTGCGTCCCCACGGCTGTTGGTCCACCACAGAGGTCGTCAGGGGAGGGACGAGGGCATGGCCAAGCGCATCACCGGGGCGGACCGCGTGATCATGGGGCGGTTCACGGCGCAGTGGCCGGACGGGCGGTGCGTGCTGGTGTATGCCAAGCACGGGTCGATGGCGGTGGTCGCGTCCGTCGCGGTGCCGGGCGCGTCGGCGGCGGAGGGCTCGCTGTGGGAGGTCGCGGGGCGCCACTGCCCGGGCAGCACCGCCAACGAGGCGGACACGTACGGCAGATGGCTGCTGTGCGCGGGGTGGAGCATGAGCGTCATGCCGCCCGCCGGCGGACTCGTGGTCAGTGGTGAGCCGTGGTCGGTGGACGTGCTGAAGACGGCCGTGCTCAAGGAGCCGGCGTACGGCTCGGACGGGGTGTACGTGGGGCGGATGGCGTTCGGGAACGCGGAGGTGCTGGAACGGGTGGGGGCGCTCCTGCGCTGAGGCCCCGCGGACGACGGCCGGTGTGCGCAATCGGCCGCCGCCCGGACAAGGACCGGACGGCCCGGAGTTCCGGGCCCGTGTTCAGGTGACCGTGACTGTCCCCCTCATCTCCCGGTGGATGTCGCAGTGGTACGGGAACGGCCCGCTCAGGGTGAAGGTGTGGGAGAAGGTCCTGCCCTGGCCGAAGCGCCCCGAGTTGAATGAGCCGTCGTCGGCCGTCACCGTATGGTCGGTGCCGTCTTCGTTGGTCCAGGTGACCGTATCGCCGGCGTTGACCGTCAACGAGTCGGGTATGAAGGCGAAATCGCGGATGGAAACAGTGGCCATGGGGTTCCCCTTTCGTCCTCGGGGAGCGTGAACCCCTGGACGTGGGGAATTGCCCCGGCCCGTCCGCTTCAACCGCCCTGTCACCCTTACGAGTCAGGCGGAGATGTCCTGGCGCTCGCGCGGGACGCCCGTGGGTGAATCGACGGGCGACGCGGACCGGTCGTTCCCGGCGCCGCCCAGCCACGCGCGGTACGCCGCACTGCCGTTGGCGAGCTCGGTGTAGGCGTCGGCCAGGTCCGCGTACAGGGCGTCGGTCTCGGTGATCGGCAGCGCGCCGGGCCGGGTCACGAGGGACAGCTGCGCGGTCAAGGGGTCGCCGAGCAGCGGGCGGACGACGGTGGCGTCCGTGGGCTCCGTGGTGGGTTCGCAGGAGCGCACGGCCTCGCCGGAGGCGACCAGGTCGGCGGCGGTGACGCTGTCGCGGACGTGCAGCAGACGGGGGTTGAGACCGGCCAGGGTGAAGGCGCGGCGGAGCGCGGCGCACTCGTGGCCGGCCGACGGGTCCACGATCCAGGCGTCGTCGCCGAGTTCGGCGAGCGTGACCACCGGGCGCGCGGCGGCGGGGTGATCCGCGGACAGGGCGACGAACCGGGGTTCGCGGGGGGCCAGGACGCGGCGTTCCATCTCCGGCGGGAGGCGCAGCGGGAAGCCGGCCGGCTCGTGGATCAGGGCGGCGTCGAGCTGTTTGGAGACGAGCAGTTGGAGCAGGGCGGACGAGGAGACCTCTATGTGGATCGTGGTCTCGGTGTTGGGCAGCCGCTCGTGGACGCGGCGCAGCCAGCCGGACACGACGCGGCCGCCGACGCTGCCGATCCGCAGGCACAACCCGCCGACGCCGCAGGCCGCGTCGCGCGCGGCCAGAACGAGGGCCGTCATTTCGGCCACGATGGGTCTGGCCCGGGACAGCACGGAATGACCCAGCGGCGTGGGGCGGCTGCCCGTCTGCCCCCGGATGAACAGCGTTCCTCCGACGGCTCCCTCTATGCGCCTGAGCTGAGTGGTGAGGGAGGGCTGGGTCATGCCCAGCTGTAACGCGGCCTTCCGTACGCTGCCGGTGTCGGCGATGGCGCAAAGCGCTCGGAGGTGCCTGACCTCAAGCTCCACGGTCGCGAGCATATCCGCGCCCCGTGGGTCACACCAGGCACATCTCGGGCAGATGCGCGAATTGCCTGTGGAGCGGCGGCCGATGGGGTCCGTCCCGGGGTGATGGGCCGGGGCTATAGCGGACTGGCATCATCCGCGCCGGCGACGCCCCGGCAGACACTCTGCGGAAACCGAAACCCTTCGGTGCGCCAACGGGCCGCGCGTCCCACCCGCACGGCTCCCGCGGCGCTCCGCACGAACTCCGCAGAATTGGAGTCCCCCACATGAACCGCTCCATGAAGCGTTCCCTGCTGGCCGCGTCGGCCGCGCTCGGCCTCGGCCTGGCGACCGCGGCAACGGCCGTCCCGGCGACGGCGGCCACGCCCGCCCCAGCAGCAGACCGCGAGATCCTCCTACGTCGGCTCGGCCCAGGAGGAGGCCAACAACAAGGCGTTCTTCGACGCGGTGATGAAGTCCGCGAAGGCCAAGCAGGCGGCGTCGCCCGGGCTGCAGGCCGTCACCGTGACGTACGACGCCAGCCAGGCGCCGAGCTTCGCGAGCCAGATATCGCAGAGCGCGCAGATATGGAACAGCTCCGTCCGCAACATCCGCCTGCAGCAGGGCGGGAACGCGGACTTCCGCTACTACGAGGGCAACGACTCGCGCGGTTCGTACGCGAGCACCGACGGCCACGGCCGGGGGTACATCTTCCTCGACTACCGCCAGAACCAGCAGTACGACTCGGTGCGCGTCACCGCCCACGAGACCGGTCACGTGCTCGGCCTGCCGGACCACTACTCGGGTCCGTGCAGCGAGCTGATGTCGGGCGGCGGCCCCGGCACGTCCTGCACCAACCGCTACCCGAACGCGAACGAGCGCAGCCGGGTGGACTCGCTGTGGCGGAACGGGCTGAGCCCGTTCGCCGGCAAGCAGGGCGCACTGACCAAGGTCTACTGACGCCCGTCGCATGAAGAACGCCGGACGGGCATCGGCCCGTCCGGCGTTCTCCTGCTCCGCTCGCTGCGGCCGATCAGCCCGCCTCGGCCTCGATGTGCCGCGGCCGGCGGACGAGGAACGCGGCGCCCGCCCCCGCGAGGAAGAGCGCGAGGACGGAGACCGCCGTGCCGATCCAGGTGGCGCCGAGCCACTTGCCGCCGAAGTAGCCCAGGCAGACGCTGTAGACGGCCCAGGACAGGCCGGCCAGCGCGGACCAGGGCAGGAACTCCCGCACCCGGCGGTGCATGACCCCGGCGCCCAGGCTGACCACCGAGCGGCCGGCCGGCGCGAACCGGGCGACGACGACGAGCGCGCCGCCGCCGCGCAGCAGCGCGGTGCCGAGCCGCTCCTGGGCCGTGGTGAGCCGGCGGGAGCGGGCGATGGCGCGGTCGAAGCGGTCGCCGCCGCGCCAGGCGAGCCGGTAGGCGACCAGGTCACCGACGACCGAGGCGGTCGCGGCGCAGGCCACCAGGGCGCACATCTGCGGGAAGGCGGTCCCGCTGTGGGTGCTGACGGCCGAGCCCGCGGCGGCGGTGGCGGCGGTGATCACCAGTACGCCGCTCGGCAGCACCGGCAGGAAGACGTCCAACAGGACGGACGCTCCGACAATGACGTATATCCATGGGGTGTCGGCCAACGCCCCCAACTGCTCCAGCACGTCCGATTCTCCTGGTACGGTCCCCCGCCGCGATGTCGCAGGGGAGCGGCAGGAGCGGCCTTCACAACCGTACACAGTACGCGTGGGGCTTCTGGGAAATGTGAATGGGGCACGCGATGTAGTGCGCATCACCGCTTCGGCGAGACGCTCATCACATGCCCCGGGCGTTCCGTGACGACCCGTCGGGGCGGGGCCGGAGCCCCGCCCGCGAGGTCACCGGCCGCGGGAGTACAGCCGGCTCAGGGCCAGCGGGCCGGGGCCCGTGAAGACCAGCAGCAGGAAGGCCCAGCAGAACATCACCGCGGCCTCGCCGCCGTTCTGGATCGGCCACAGCGCCAGCTTCTGGTGCGTCTCGAAGTACGCGTACGCCATCGAGCCGGAGGCGATCAGGGCCGCGCCGCGGGTGCCGGCGCCGATCATGACCAGGAGGCCGCAGACCATCTGGATCACGGCCGCGTACCAGCCGGGCCAGGTGCCGGCGTCGATCGTGCCGCCGTTCGTCCCGGCCGCGCCGCCCAGGACTCCGAAGAGCGAGGCGATGCCGTGGCAGGCGAACAGCAGGCCGACGACGATGCGGAACAGGGACAGGACGTACGGCCGGGCCGCGTCCAGGCGCTCCGCGAGCGGTGCGGAGCCGTGGGAGGACGACGGTTTGGACGTGGTTTGGGTGGATCCGGAGGTCATGGTGGAGCTCCTCGTGTCGGGGGACGGATACGACGAGAGGTCCAAAGGTTAGGTACCCCTCACAATACTTGCAAGTTCAAGTTCTTTATCTCCCCCTGACCTCCCCCTTCGAGACCGTTCGGTTATCCGGGGGCGGCGTCCCGGGTCCCCTGATGCCCGGGCTCCTGATTACAGGGTGCGACGGGAGCGGAGCGATTGCCCGGTCGGCGCACCGGCGGGCGTCACGTACCCTGAGGGGAGCAGAAGGGGAGTAGCTCTTCGCCGGACCGTCGACATACTGCTGGGCCTCGCGCCCGGCCGGCGCCCGGAGCCCGTACCGGTCGACGGTGCGGGTCAGCGAGACCTTCGGCCGCAGTGTCCACGACGCTGCCGAGCCGAAGCGACCCCTGATCCGATCCGGCAGGCTCTTCGGTGCGGCAGCCCCACCGAAGGGGAGAATCCCTTGATCAGCCCGACCGTGACCGCCCTGGTCTTCGGCGTGATCTTCCTGGCCGAGCTGCCGGACAAGACCGCCCTGGCGTCCCTGATGCTCGGCACCCGCTACCGGGCGTCCTACGTCTTCGCCGGCGTCGCCGCGGCCTTCGCCGTCCACGTCGCCCTCGCCATCGCCGCCGGCAGCCTCCTCACGCTGCTGCCGCACCGCCTGCTCCAGGCGGTCGTGGGTGTGGCCTTCCTGCTGGGCGCGGCCGTGCTGCTGTTCAAGAAGGACGATGACGACGAGGCGATCAAGGCGCCCGCCGACCAGTCCTTCTGGAAGGTCTCCGGCGCGGGCTTCATGCTGATCCTCGTCGCCGAGTTCGGCGACCTGACCCAGATCATGACCGCCAACCTCGCGGCCCGCTACGACGACCCGCTCTCCGTCGGCGTCGGCGCCGTCCTGGGCCTGTGGGCCGTGGCGGGCCTGGGCATCGTCGGCGGCAAGGCGCTGCTGCGCTACGTCCCCCTGGCGCTGATCACCAAGATCGCGGCGCTGGTGATGCTGGCGCTGGCGGGGTTCAGCCTGTACGAGGCGGTGGCGGGGTAGGAGTGGTCACGGGCTGCCATGGTCTTCCCACCGTGCTCCGCCGGTTCGCCTCGGACACTCTCCGGTGCAGGTCCTCCCGGCGAGAGGTCGCGGGGGCGTCGGGTCTTCCGGCCTCCGGGCGAGCGGTGCCCCGGTGGGTGCGGGTCGGCCCGTAGAGCTGCGTGCGCTCGGGTACTTCCAGGGCGAGCCCGAGCGCCCGGTAGTCGGTGACGCGGCGCGTGCCGCACGCGCCGCAGGTGCTCATTCCGTCCCGTGTGACCCAAGCCGCCTGCGGATGAACGCAGTTCCCGTGGGGCGCGAGTGTGTTGTTCGGCGTGACCGCGACGCTACTCGCAGTATTTCTGCGAGTCAAGAAAATCTGCGTCTACCTCGGTCCGCTCCACTTCTGCGATTCTTGATGCGACTTGAGGGGAGGACGGACATGGCCGTGGGATACGGGCTGGTCGTGCGCTTCACGCTGCGGAGCGAGGAAGCCGCCGAGGCCTTCGACGAGTTGGTGTCGAGGACGCTCGAAGGGATTCGCCGGGACGAACCGGGGACGGTGGTGTATGTGAACCATCGCGTACCGGACGAACCGGCCGTACGCGTCTTCTATGAGCTCTATGCGGACCGTGCGGCGTTCGAGGCCCATGAACGGCAGCCGCATGTCCGGCATTTCCTCGAAGAGCGCCGGAAGTTCGTGGCACGGACCGACGTGACCTTCCTGGAGCACATCGACGGAAAGGTGTGATCGGTCCGGTGGCGGACAACGGGCGAGGCGCGTTCGGCGCGAGGGTTGCGGAACTGAGGGCCCGGCGAGGGCTGACGCAGAAGGATCTGGCGACCGCGGTCGGACGCACGACGAGCTGGCTCTCCCAGGTGGAGCGCGGGGTGCAGCCGGTCAACCGGCTGGATGTCCTGCGCCTCCTGGTGGACGGCCTGGGAGTCGCGGTGACGGAACTGCGCCCGGACGCCCCGCCGGATCCGGCCGAGCCCTCGCCCCCGCCGAACGACCTGGACCGCGCCCGGCTCGTGCTCTCCGGCCATCCGGCCCTCGGCACCCTCCTGTCGCTCGGGGAACGGCGCCCGGACCCCTCGCTTCCCGAATTGAGCGCGGACGTCGAGCGCGTGTGGGCCCTGGCGCACAGCAGTCGCCACGCGGAGCTGACCGTCGCGCTGAGCGCACTCGTCCCCGCGCTGGAGCGGACGACCCGCACCGCGGGCAAGCGCGAACGCGCCATGTCGTACGGCCTGCTGGCCCGTACGTACCAGGCGCTGTCGGCCGCTTTCGTCCGGCAGGACGAGGCGGATGCCGCCTGGGTGGCCGCCGACCGGTCGATCGCCGCGGCCGAGATGTCGGGCCGCGTTCTCGATGTGTTCGCGGGTACCTACCGGCTGGCCCACGCCTGTGTCTGGCTCAAGCGGTACGACCAGGCGGAGCACGTCGCGAGGGCGGCGGCGGACGCGCTGGAGCGCAGCGTCGGCGAATCCGGGGGATCCGACGAGAAGTTGTCCCTCCTGGGGGCCTTCCACCTGGTGCTCGCCCTCGTGCACGCCCGGTCCGGGAACCGGGCGGACGCCCGTCACGCGACGGAATGCGCGCGCCGCGTCGCCCGGCGCATGGGGCGCAACAGGAATGACTTCAACCTGGAGTTCGGCCCGACCAATGTGGAGGTCCACGCGGTGGCCGTCGCCGTCGACCTCGGTGACGCCGGGGAAGCCCTCGACGTCGCGGGGCAGTTGGACACGGCAGGGATGTCCACCGAGCGGCAGGCGCGGTTCGCCCTCGACGTCGGGCGGGCCCATGCCCAACTGCGGCATGTCGATGACGCGGTGGAGCGCTTCCTGGCGGCGGAGCAACTGGCCCCCGAGATGGTCCGCTCGCACACCGCCGCCCGTGCGGCGATCCGGGACCTGATGCTCGTCGCGGGCCGCTCCGCCTCGCCGGAACTGCGGGCGTTGGCCGAGCGGACGGACGCGATGGGCCAGGTCGCGTCCGACGGGTCGGTGACGCACTGGTGAGTGCGCCGTCCGTGGTGATGCGGGGCGTGCGACCGGCATCGCCGCTGGTGGACCTGGACGTCGCTGTCAGTGGACGATCGACAGGATCCGGCAAGCGGCTTCGGCCAGTTCCCGGTCGCCGTCGATGCGGGCACGGGCGAGGGCGGCGTCCGGCTGGATGCCGCGGACGCACAGCCGCCAGGCGGTCTCCGCGTCCAGGCGAACGGCCGCGGCGGGACGTGCGGCGTCCGGCTCGGCGAGTGACCAGCGATCCCCGGTGGCCGTCACGGTCCAGGTGCCGCCGGCCGGGCCGTCGATCCGCACCTGCATCTGTGTGCCGACCGGCGCGGCGATCTCGCGCAGGGTATGGGGCAGAGCTCGCATGAAGGTGTCCAGGACCAGGGACAGGAACCGCGGGTCGGGGTCGGTCTCCCGGCCGGCCGCGTGGCGGATCTGCTGGCGGTGGGTCCAGAACTCGGTGAAGTCGCGGGCGCTGTCCAGCCACATCGGTGCCGGATCGACACCGGCCCAGGACACGCCCAGCGACGGCGGGCCGGGGTCGGCCGCCTCGAAGAACCGGGCCACCTGCCCGCCCACCAGGTCGAGGGTGTCGGTGAGCGCGGCCGGACTCACCCGGGAGAAGGTGTGCACCCATTCCTGGTTGATGCGGTGGATGAACGCCTCCAGCGTCTCGCCCGGTGCGAGGGCGGGCCCTTCCCGGTGCCCGTCGCGGTCCCGGGCGAGGCGCCCGTAGAAGTCGCCCAGGACGTGCGCGGCGAGATCCCGCACCGTCCAGCCCGGCACCGCCTCCTTGCCCCAGTCGGCGGGTGCCAGGCCGCGCAGCGTGGCCATCAGCGCGGCGTGCTCGGGGGCGAACAGGGGGCGGGCGTCGATCGGGGCGCCGAGCCAGGAGTGCCTTGGCGTGTCACCGAGCCGGGAGTTCATGGCTCCAGCCTGCCGACCGAATGCCCCGATGACTACCGGATATCCCCTTTCGGGACGCTTCGACAGTGCGCGCCTCGGTGAGCCCTTGTCCCCGGGGAAGTCGGCGGGTCCGGAGCGGGATCGGTCGTCACCGTGCCGCGTCAAGGTGCTGTCGCACAAGGTGAGTCCGTACGGGACAGGTCCGTACGCGTGTGCCGGAAGGTCCTGCACCCGGATCGGTGATCCGGGTGCAGGACCGGGCCTCACGCCTCCGTGAAGTGGAGGGTGACCGTGCCGTCCGGCGTCCGCTCCACGCGGAGCCGCGTCAGGTCCATGACGTGCGCGTCCGGGCCGAGGGACGCCGCGCGGGGGCCGACGCCCACGACGCGCATGCCCGCGGCGCGGCCCGCCGCGACGCCCGCCTCGGAGTCCTCGAAGACGACGCACTCGGACGGGGCGAAGCCCAGCTCCGCGGCGCCCTTGAGGAAGCCCTCCGGGTCCGGCTTGCTGGCGCTGACCGACTCGGCCGTGATGCGGACGGCCGGCATCGGGAGGGCGGCCGCGCCCATGCGGGCCTCGGCCAGGGCGCGGTCCGCGGAGGTGACCAGCGCGTGCGGGACGTCCGCGAGGGAGGCCATGAAGGCGGGCGCGCCGCCGATGGGGACGACGCCGTCGGTGTCGGCCGTCTCGGCCTCCAGCATCCGGCGGTTGTCCTCGTGGTTGAGCTCCATCGGCCGGTCCGGCAGGAGGTGCGCCATGGTGGCCCAGCCCTGGCGGCCGTGCACCACCTTGAGCGCCTCGTCGGCGTCCAGGCCGTGCTCCTCGGCCCAGCGGCGCCAGCAGCGCTCGACGACCGCGTCGGAGTTGACGATGGTGCCGTCCATGTC
Source organism: Streptomyces thioluteus (assembly GCF_039535865.1). NCBI lineage: Bacteria > Bacillati > Actinomycetota > Actinomycetes > Kitasatosporales > Streptomycetaceae > Streptomyces > Streptomyces thioluteus. The sequence goes on along the minus strand of NZ_BAAAXZ010000085.1, from coordinate 9,242 downwards.
GAGAAGAACGGCCTTGATCGCGCCCATGGTCTCTGACCTGCGCATACTGCAACTCCTGCGGTGATGGGACGGGCTTTGTTCATCCACGATACAAAGTCGCCTCCGGAACGGACAAGGCATGGCCCCGGTGCCTGCGGTGGTACGAGACCGTGACGGCCGCCGGCAGGCCGTCACGCCGCGCGTCCGCCCGGCGCGGCCATGCCGTCCGGCGGGGCGGGGGCGGAGCCTCGTCCGCGGGGGCCGGTCCCCTCCGTCGCGCGGTGGAACGGCGGTGGCCGTCCGGTCGTCCTCCTTTGAGGGGTGGGGCCTCAAGTCACCTGGGGTGCCTGTGTGGTGACGTATCGTCAGCCAACCCCGCCGGTCGGCGGGGAGGGGACCCCGCGCGGTACGGCCCGCGCCGCGGCCCGCTCCTCCCGGCGGCCGATGCCGTCCGCCCCTCCGCTTCCTAGCGTGGCGATCATGAAGAATTCCGTACGCGCGGGCGGCGTCGCCGCCGCTCTGCTGACCGCCGCCCTGGTGGCGCCCCAGGCGGCCGCCGTCGCCGCCCCGAAGCCCGCGAAGGCCGCGGCACCGGCCCCCGAGGTCCCCGCCCCCTCCGGCAAGCAGGCCATCGGCGAGAAGACCCTGCGCCTGGTGGACTCGGCCCGGACCGACCCCTGGAAGCCGTCCGCCGGGCCCCGCGAGCTGATGGTCTCGGTCCGGTACCCGGCCCGTTCCGCCGCCGGCGCCAAGGCGCCGTACGTCTCCGCCGCGCTCTCCCGGGAGCTGTACGGCAACGACAAGTTGAGCACCGTGCGCACCCACGCCGTCGTGGACGCCGCCCCCGCGCAGGGGAGGGCGCGGCCGGTCGTCGTCCTCTCGCCGGGCCTCACCCAGAGCCGTTCCTCGCTCACCTCGCTGGCCGAGGACCTGGCGAGCCGGGGCTACGTCGTGGCCGCCCTCGACCACACCTACGAGTCCGCCGTGGAGTTCCCCGGCGGCCGCGTGGAGAAGTGCGAACTGTGCGTCAGGGAGGACGTCGACAACGGGGCGATCGTCCGCAACCGGGCCAAGGACATCCGCTTCCTGCTCGACCGGATCACCACCGGCGACGGCCTGGTGGCCGGTCTGAAGGTCGACAAGTCCCGCATCGGCGTCGCCGGGCACTCGATCGGCGGGGCGAGCGCCGTCGAGGTGGCGGGCCAGGACGCGCGGGTGGCCGCCGCGGCCGACATGGACGGCGACTTCTTCACCGAGCAGCCCGCGGGCGGGATCAAGAAGCCCGTCATGCTGCTGGGCGCGGCCCGCGCCGGTGAGCTGGGCGGCGAGCGGGACACCTGGAGCCCGGCCTGGAAGAACCTCACGGGCTGGAAGCGGTGGCTGGACGTCGGCAAGGGCGGCCACATGACGTTCACCGACAACCACTGGCTCGCGGACGCCGTCGGCCTGCCGGAGGGCCTGCCGCCGGACGCCGCCGAGGGGGCGTTCGGCACGCTCAAGAGCGACCGGGCGAACGCGCTCACCCGTGCCTACGTGGCGGCCTTCTTCGACCGGCACCTGAACGGGACGGCGAGCCCGCTGCTGGAGGGGGCGTCGGCGGACTTCCCCGAGGTCGCGTTGCTCAAGAAGTAGTCGCGAAGAACGTAGTCGCGAAGAAGCGGTCGCGAAAAAGAAACAAGCGGCTCCGCCCACCGGTCAGGGAGTGCGGGCGGAGCCACTTTGTTTCCCAAAGATACAAAAAAGTAGTGCTTTTGCGCCAACGCACCAGGTCACAGGGGTGGGCGGGGGAGCGGACACCCCACGACGGGTCAGTCCAGCGGGCCGAAATCGCCCGTCCGGACGACCATGGGAAGGACGCGCCGGAACCGACCCGAGCCCGAGGAGGCGGTGCCATGGCGCAGCAGACCCCGGGTGCGGCGGAGGCCGCCGCACCCGCTCCCGGCGAGGGGCAGACCACCCGTACCGTCCGGCTCGCGATCGGCGCGCTGCTGCTCGGCATGCTGCTGGCGGCGCTCGACCAGACGATCGTCTCCACCGCGCTGCCGACCATCGTCAGCGACCTCGGCGGGCTGGAGCACCTGTCCTGGGTGGTCACCGCCTACATGCTCGCCTCCACCGCGGCCACCCCGCTGTGGGGCAAGCTCGGCGACCAGTACGGGCGCAAGAAGCTCTTCCAGACCGCCATCGTCATCTTCCTCGTGGGCTCCGCGCTCTGCGGCATGGCCGGCGACATGCCCGAACTGATCGGCTTCCGGGCCTTCCAGGGCCTGGGCGGCGGCGGGCTGATGGTCCTGTCCATGGCGATCGTCGGCGACATCGTCCCGCCCCGCGAACGCGGCCGCTACCAGGGGCTGTTCGGCGCGGTCTTCGGCGGGGCGAGCGTGCTCGGCCCGCTGCTCGGCGGGCTGTTCGTGGACAACCTCAGCTGGCGCTGGGTCTTCTACATCAACCTGCCCATCGGCATCGTCGCCCTCGCCGTCATCGCCGCCGTCCTGCACATCCCCGTCCGCCGCACCCCGCACCGCATCGACTACCTCGGCACGTTCCTGATCGCCTGCGTGGCGACCTGCCTGGTGCTGATGACCTCGCTCGGCGGGGTCAGCTACCCCTGGTCGTCGTGGCAGATCATCGGCCTCGGGGTGCTCGGCGTGCTGCTGCTGGTGCCGTTCGTCCTCGTCGAGCGGCGTGCGGCCGAACCGGTGCTGCCGCTCGGGCTGTTCCGCAACCGCACCTTTACGCTCTGCTCGGTGATCGGCTTCATCGTGGGCTTCGCGATGTTCGGCTCGATGACCTATCTGCCGACCTTCCTCCAGGTCGTGAAGGGCGTCACGCCGACCCTGTCCGGCGTCCACATGCTGCCCATGGTCGCCGGCATGCTGATCGCCTCCACCGGCTCCGGCCAGATCGTCAGCCGCACCGGCCACTACCGGTTCTTCCCCATCTCCGGCACCGCGGTGATGATCGTCGGGCTGCTGCTCCTGCACCAGTTGGAGCCGGCCACGAGCACGGCCGTGATGAGCGTCTGCTTCTTCGTGTTCGGCTTCGGGCTGGGCCTCGTCATGCAGGTGCTGGTGCTCGTCGTGCAGAACTCCGTCTCCTACGAGAACCTCGGCGTCGCCACCTCCGGCGCCACCTTCTTCCGTTCCATCGGCGCCTCCTTCGGCGTCTCCGTCTTCGGCACGATCTTCAGCAACCAGCTCGGGCCGCGCGTCCGCGACGCGCTGGCCGGAGCCACGCTCCCGCCGGGGGTGACGGCCGCCGGCCTCACCGCCGACCCGCGCGCCCTGGACCGGCTGCCGCCGTCCGTCCGCAGCGGCGTCCTCGTCGCGTACTCCGACTCCATCACCGACGTCTTCCTCTACGCCGCCCCCGTCGGGCTGCTCGCCTTCGCCCTCGCCTGGTGGCTCAAGGAGGAGCCGCTGCGCGGCGGCGTCACCGCCCCCGACGCCAGCGAGGTCGTCTCCAGCAACCCCGTCGAACGCTCCTCGCGCGACGAGGTCGCCCGCGCGCTGTCCCTGCTCGGCAGCCGCGAGGGCCGCAAACAGGTCTACGAGCACATCACCGAACGGGCCGGGCTCGATCTGCACCCCGCCGCGAGCTGGATGCTGCTGCGCGCCGAGCGCCACGGGCACATCGAACCGCCGCTGCTCGCCGAGCGGGTGGACATCCCGCTGCACGTCCTCACCGACGCGGTACGGCAGTTGGAGTCGCGGGGGCTGGTCGCCCGCGCCGGGGTCCAGGTCTTCCCCACGGAGGAGGGGCGGCGGCAGGCCGGGCTGCTCCTCCGGGCGCGCGAGGACTCGCTCGCCGAGCTGCTCGGCGACTGGTGGACACCGGACCGGCCCACCGATCTCGACGCGCTCGTCCGCGAGTTGAGCACCGAGATGTGCGGCTCGGACGCGGAGCAGCCGCACAACGGGGAGCGGTCGGACCACCGCTTCTGACGGTACGTCAGGCCGGGTCGAGCTCCTTGCCCAGCCACACCTCGGCGTGCGGGCCGTGGACGTACGCCGGTATCGCGGTGTAGCCGTGCCGGGCGTACAGCGCCCGCGCCTCCGTCAGGTCCCGCCGCGTCTCCAGCACCACCCGGGCCGCGCCCCAGAGGCGGGCCGTCTCCTCCAGGGCGGTCAGCAGGGCGGGCGCCACGCCCCGGCCGCGGTGCGCGGGGCGCACGTACATCCGGGTCACCTCGGCCCTCTCGTCGTCCAGCCGCCGCAGCCCGGCGCAGCCCGCCGGTTCGTCCCCGCGGCGGGCGACGAGGAGGACGCCGCGCGGCGGGTCGAGGTCGTCGTCGCGGATCTCGGCGAGGTGGCGCTCGAACTCCTCCGGTGTGCAGGGGCGTTGGTGCCGCAGCCGGTACCAGCGGCCGGCGACGTCGGCCAGGTACGCGCGCAACAGGGCGTCGGCGACGGGGGAGCCGGCGGGGGCCGGGGCGATGGTGAGGGGGTCGGTCACGGGGTGTTCGGTCATGGGGCGGCAGCGTGGCACGGCGGGGGCCGGGGCGCGAGGGGTTTCGCGGGCGCCCGCCGACGACCGCGGTCCGTCGGCCCTCAGCCGCCGGCCGTACGTCGTCGCGTCCGTCTGACGCGGGCCAACGCCCCGCCCGCGCCCAGCAGGGCGACGGCCAGGGCGCCGCCGCCCACCGCCCACGGCAGGGCGCGGTGTTCCGGGCCGGGGTCCGCGGCGGTCTCCCGGCACGCCGTGCTGCCCGCGGACGCCTCCGTCACCCGGTAGCGGGCCCATACCTCCTTCGTGGAGCCGGTGGCGACGGGGCCCTTGCGGTAGACGGGGTAGACGCCCGGTTTCGTGCCGCAGGAGATCGTGGCCATCGCCACCTTCACGGCACGGCCCCGGTCGCGGGCGGGCGCGGCCGCGGCGAACGCCGGGGAGATCATGGTGACCGCGCCGTCGTCCACGCCCTCGTCCTCGTTGTCGGTGAGTCTGACGCGGCTGCCGGGGGCGAAGGAGCGGACGTCCCACGGGCTCTGCGGCCAGCTCGTGTGCGCCGGCCAGCGCTCCTCGGGCGGGTCCGCCGGCGCCGGGTGGTCCCGCTGCCGGTCGCGGCACTCCCGCCGGGCCCGCGCGTCCGCGTCCCGGACGCGGAGCGTCGTGCGGAAGGCCGGGTGCGCGGCGCCGCCCTGCGCGGGCGGCAGGTTCGTCTCGACGCGGTGGTCGCCGGGGGCGGCGTCGCAGGCGACGGTGACCGTCGCGGTCAGCAGCGGGGCCCGCATCCGCAGGGTGCCGCGCGCGGTGAACGCGTCGGAGAGGACGACGTCGCCGTTGCCCGCCTCGCCGTCGCGCGCCGTCACGGTCAGGCGGTCGCCGGGCCGGACGGAGCGGACCGCGGCGGGTACGAGCGGGAGGGCGGGCGGGGCGTCCGCGGCGGTGGCGGAGGCCGCCGGGAGTGCCGTGCCCAGGAGCAGCAGCGGTGCCGCGGTGGCGGCGGTCCGCACCGCGCGGGGAAGTCTTGTCACGGTCGGCCCTGCCTCTTCCTCGTCTTCCTGGTCCTGCTGGTAGGCCGGGAACCCTCGCTTTCTGAGAGCCCGTCGGACGGCTCCCGGTTCCACCGCGTGGGCCTGTCGTCACTCGGTGCGAGCACCTGATATAGATCCGTGACACGGGCGTCCACCGCCGCGTACCCGGCCACCCCGTTCCACCCCGGCCGTGCGGCCGGGCCTCAAAGATCTGTCCGGAACACATTCAGGCCATCTGGGGAAGGTTGTACGTGACTTGGGGGTGGCCTGCAGGTGTCCGCCAGGACTCAGTAAGGTCGCACAGGGCCCGACGAGAGTGACCGAGCAGGTCGACCGGAGGAGCGGCAGGGGCGTGGTGAATGCAGAACGGGGCGGACCGGCAGGTCCGTCGAGTGCGGGCCCGCGGACCGTCCTGGCGCTGGGCGCCCTCTGGCTGGTCGCCGGCGTCCTGGCCGTCCGTCAGGCCGCCGTCGTCCTGCGCCGGCCGCCCGAACGCCGGTTCACCGAACTCGCCACCTGGATAGGGGACCACGGCGTGCTGCGCACGCGCGGTTCCTTCTACGACAACGACCAGTTCACCGGCACCCCTTTCGGGGGTCTCGTCCTCAGACCGCTCACCCGCGCCGCCGAGCACAGTCTCGGCATCGGCTGGACGATCGGCACCCTGCTGCTCGTCGTCGCCCTCGCGCTCGTCGCCGCCCGCTCGCTGCCCGGACCGCTCTCCCGGCGCACGGCCCTGCTCGCCGCGCCCGTCGCGGTGAGCCTCACCGTGCTCTCGCTGCCCGTCCGCAACACCTTCACCCTCGGCCAGACCAGCATCCTGCCCGTCCTCCTCGTCGTGCCCGCCTGTTGCCTGCCCCGGCTCGCGGCGGGCCCCGGCCGCTCCGCCGGTGTCCTCTGCGGCCTCGCGGCCGCCCTCCAGCCGGCCGTCCTGCTCTTCGTCCCCCTGCTCCGGCTCACCGACCGCCGCCGCGCGGCCGTCACCGCGGGGGCGACGTTCGCCGCCGCCACCGCCCTCGCCTGGGCCGCGGCGCCGGACGACTCCTGGACGTACTGGATCCACCACCTCGCCGGCGCCGGCCTCGGCGACCAGCCGGACGGCCTCGCCAACCAGTCCCTGCACGGCCTCCTGCTCCGCCTCGGCCTGCACGGTCCCGTCGAGATCGCGCTCTACGCGGTGCGTCGCCGCCGCCGTCGCCGTCCTCGGCTGCGCCGCGCCGTGCACTACGCCCGCGACGGGCAGCCGGCTGCTCGCCGCCGCGATCACCGGCTGCGTCACCGTCGCCGTCTCGCCCACCGCCTTCCAGCACCAGCAACTGTGGATCCTGCTCGCCCTCGTCGGCCGGGTCGGCCGCCGCCGCGCGGACCGGCTGGTGTGGCCGGTGCTCGTCGTGCTCGTCATGACGCTGCCCAGCAGGATCCTCATGCCGGACAACCCCGTCCCTCGCCCCCGTCGGCGACAACGCCCCGCTGCTCGCCGCGCGCTCGCCGCCGCCTGCGCCGTACCGTTCCTCACCCGCGGCTCCGCGATGTGGGAGCGGCCCGTGCCGACCCCGGTCGCCGACCCGCAGCCCGGCCGCTTCTCTCCTGGATCCCGCTCATGGGCTTCTGGAAGCGCCCCGCTCAACCGCCCGAACCTGCTGCTGGAGCTGATGCTGATACGGGTGGGCTACTTCGCCTACTCGTACATCCGCGGCAGCGCCCCCCGACGAGCGGAGCGTCGCCGAGACCCACGGCCGGCAGATCCTCGGCATCGAGGAGTTCCTGCACGTCGACTTCGAGCACGCCTTCAACCACTTCGTGGCGGGCGTCGGCTGGCTCAAGGGCGGCATGAACTACTACTACGGCACCTTCCACTTCCTGGTGCCGCTGTCCCTGCTCGGCTTCCTCTACCTGCGCCGCCCGGCCACCTACCGCTGGGCGCGCACGGCCCTGGCCATCGCCACCCTCATGGCGCTCGTCGGCTTCTGGGCCTACCCGCTCGCCCGCCGCGCCTGATGCCCGGCCGTGACTTCATCGACACGGCCAACGGCCCGCAGGATCTCTCCAACCCCGACTTCGGGGCGCTGACCGAACTGTCCAACCCAATACGCCGCGATGCCCTCGCTGCACATCGGCTGGTCGCTGTGGTGCGGCGTCGTCATCGCGGTCGTCGCGCCGAAGCTGTGGATGAAGGCGCTCGGCATGGTCTACCCGACCCTCACCTTCCTGGTGATCGTCGGGACCGCCAACCACTACGTCCTCGACGCGGTCGGCGGCGCCCTCGTCGTCGCCTCCGGCTTCGCCGTCCAGTACGCCCTGACCGGCCCCGGCCGCCAGGCGCTCGCGAGGATCCCGGGGGCGCGGAGCGAACTGGACGCGCTGGAGCCGGTGGGACCGCGGTCGGCGCGGGTGTGACCACACCTCACTGCTGACGGGTCGTCAGATCGCCTATACGATCCCGATCATGAGAACTGGTGTTGTACGGGCCGCGACGGTGGCCATGAGCAGTGTGGTGCTGGCGGCCGTGGGGGCCACGGGCGCGGTCGCCGATCCGGTCGCCGATCCGGGGGTGCGGGACGACGCGGGGGTCCGCGCGGCGCTGCAGCGCACCGTCGCGGCGGGTGCACCGGGCGCCTTCGCGGTGATCCGGGACGGCGAGGGCACTCCTCGGTCGGTCGCCGTCGGCAAGGCGAACCTCGACGGCACCCCCATGAACGCCGACTGGCGCTTCCGCGTGGGCAGCAACACCAAGATGTTCACCGCCGTCCTGGTCATGCACCTCGCCGAACAGGGCCGCATCGACCTCGACAAGCCGCTGCGCGGCTACCTCCCGGCCGGGACCCTCCCGGAAGGCTGGAACATGACCGTCCGGCAGGTCATGCAGCACCGCTCCGGCATCTACGACCACACCAACGACCTGCTGGAGCAGCCGGGCGAGGAGACCACGAGCGCCTTCGAGAAGCGCATCCGCAACACGGTCTACAAGCCGGCCGAGCTGGCGGCGCTGTCCGTCAAGCACGGAAAGCAGTCCACGCCGGGCACCCAGTACGCGTACTCCAACACCAACTACCTGCTGCTCGGCATGGCGGTCGAGCACCTCACGGCCCGCGCGTACGCGGACGTCCTGCGCGAGGAGATCATCGAGCCGCTGGGGCTGGAGCAGACCTCGTTCGTCGTCCCCGACAAGACCATCGCCGGCCCGCACATCACCGGCTACCTGACGAACGACGACCGCTCCAAGCCGCTCCTCGACTCGACCGAGTCCAACGGCTCCTGGGTCTGGAGCGCCGGCGCCGTCATCTCCTCCGCCGCCGACATGGACCGCTTCGTCGGCGCGCTGCTCGGCGGCCGGCTGGTCTCCGACGCGTCGCTGCGCCAGATGACGGCCGTGCTGCCGACTCCCACCGCCAAGATCGCCTACGGCCTGGGCCTCCGCGAGGTCTCCCTCTCCTGCGGCAAGGTCTACGGCCACGGCGGCATCGTCCAGGGCTACCAGACGCAGTCCTTCGCGACGCGCGACGGCAGGCGGACGGTCGTCGTCTTCGCCAACGCCTCCAACAACGGCGCGGTGACGCAGGGGCTGATGAACACGCTGGAGCCGGCGTTCTGCGGCGCGACCGGGGCCGCAGAAGACGGACAAGCCGTCGCTGCGCACGAAGCGTTCGGCGGTGCCGGTGCCCGCGGACGTCCCGGTGGCCGACGACATCCGCTTCTGAAGCTGCCCGTCTTCTGAAGCTGCCCGTCCGATGCCCGCCAGCACCACCGGCTCGGCCCGGTGATGCTGGCGGGCATGACCGATCCGATCTC
>NZ_BAAAXZ010000084.1:0-23268 GCF_039535865.1 Streptomyces thioluteus | reverse complement strand
AGCGCGAACTGGGCGGGCAGGAGGACGGCGGGCAGGACCCGGCCCCACGCCCAGTGCCCGCTCCAGCCGCCCGCCGCGAAGACCGTGAGGCCGGCGGCGAAGAGCAGGGCGAGCGGGTCGCGCCGGTCGCGGCGCCACCGTGCGACGAGCGCGGCGACGCCCGGCGCGAGCAGCCAGAACTTCCCCAACAGATGGGCGTAGAGCGGCCGGTGGATCGCGTCGAGGCCGTCCGCGCCGGAGAGCGCGAAGAAGGGGTAGTAGGGCCAGGCCCACAGCGCCCCGAGCGCGAGGCCGCCCGCCGCGGCCACCCTGCCCCACACGCGGCGCCCCACCGCGCGCCAGCACGGCCGCCGCCCCCAACGCCGCGACCGCCCCCGTGAATTGGTGCACCAGCAGCACCACGGCGAACAGCAGCCCCAGCGCGAGGAAGGCGGCGAGGCCCCGGTCCTCCGCGACCGCGCGGCGCAGCAGCGCCCACAGGTGCAGGGCGAGGCCGAGCGCGAGGGAGCTCGGGTAGGCGAGGGTCAGGGCGAGCGAGGTCAGCCCGGGCACCCCGCTCCAGGCGAACAGCCGCGTCCCGTGCAGCAGCAGCACGCACAGCAGGGCGAGCGGAACGGCGGCCGGGCGGCCGGTCAGGGTGCGGACGAAGGCGGCGACGCCGGTGACGAACAGGACGAGCCCGGCGAACGCGGCAAGGTGCAGCACCTGGAGACCGCCGAGGCCCGTTGCCCGCGCGGCCAGCGCGAGCAGGACGGTCCACGGCGAGTAGTAGGGGCTGGGGGCGTCGGCGGCCACCAGCGGATGGCCCGGGTGCGGCAGGTCGGCGCGCAGCCGTTCCACGACCGCCGCGTGCATCCCCAGGTCCCCGGCCCAGGGCAGCCGTACGGTCATCGCCAGCAGCAGGGCGGCCGGGAGCAGGGCGGCGCCCCACAGCGCCGGGTGCGCGCGGACGGCGCGAGGAATCATGCGTCAGCTGGTCCGGCCGCCGCCCGCGCGCAGGGTTCTGGCCCGCAGCCGCCAGGGCACGGCGACCGACTCCAGCTGCACGGCCAGGTTCATCTTCGACTCCCCCACGGTGCGGTCCTCGAAGTGGATGGGCACCTCCACGACCGTGAATCCGGCCCGCAGCGCCCGGTACTTGGTCTCGACCTGGAAGCTGTAGCCCGCGCTGTCCACGGTGTCGAGGTCCAGGGCGCGCAGGGCCGCCGCGCTCCAGAGGTTGAAGCCGCCGGTGATGTCGCGCAGCCGGGTGCCGAGGATGGTGCCGGCGTAGGTGTTGGCCCAGCGCGAGAGCAGCCTGCGGTGGGTGCCCCAGGCGGCGGAGAGCGTCCCGCCCGGCACGTAGCGGCTGCCGACGACGACGTCCGCGCCGGTGGACAGGGCGACGCCGAGCAACTCGGCGATCTTGTCGGCCGGATGGCTGCCGTCGGCGTCCATCTGCAGCACGTACGCCGCGCCGTCCTCGACGGCCCGCGCCATGCCGGCCGCGTAGGCCCGGCCCAGGCCCTCCTTGGCGGTGCGGTGCAGGACGGCCACCCGGGACCGGCCCGGCTCGTGGTACTTCTCGGCCAGTTGCTCGGCGACGGCGCCGGTGCCGTCGGGGCTGCCGTCGTCGACGACGAGCAGCCGCAGTCCCTCCAGCGGCAGGGCCATCAGCGCCTCGGCCATCATCGGGAGGTTCTCCGCCTCGTTGTACGTGGGCATCACCACGGTCGTCGCGGTGCGGCCCCACTCGGCGGGCAGGGGGGTCAGGACGGTGTGCGGAACGCTCATGGGGGCTGTCCTCGTCGCGTAGGGGTTCTCGGTTCAGGCCGCGGAGAAGCGGATGGCCGCGTCGGGGATGGTGGTGCCGCACCAGACGCGGGCACCGTCGCGCAGCTCGTTGTCCGCGCCGATGTCGGCCCGGTCGCCGACGACGGCGCCGTCGAGCACGGTACGGGGGCCGACCCGCGCCCCGGCGCCGACCATGGACGCGCGCACCCGGGCGCCCTCCTCGATGCGGGCGCCGTCCAGCACGACGGTCCCCTCGACCTCGGCACCGGCCGCGACACGGGCCCCCGCGCCGACGACCGTGCCCCCTCCCAGCCGCGCCCCGGGCTCGACGTGGGCCCCGGGCAGCACCAGGTGCTCGCCGGGCTCACCGGGCACGGCCGGGGAGCGGACGATGCCGCGCACCAGGTCGGCGGAGGCCTGGACGAAGGAGGCCGGCCGGCCCAGGTCCAGCCAGTACGAGGCGTCCACCACGCCGTGCAGCAGCGCGCCCGCGGCCAGCAGGCCGGGGAAGGTCTCGCGCTCCACCGAGACCGGCCGGCCGACGGGGACGGTGTCGATGACCTCGCGGCGGAAGACGTAGCAGCCGGCGTTGATCTGGTCCGTGACGATCTCCTCCGGGCGCCGGGGCTTCTCGGTGAAGGCCAGGACGCGGCCGTCGGGATCGGTGGGCACCAGCCCGAACGCCCGGGGGTCGGCGACCCGGGTGAGGTGCAGCGTCACGTCCGCCCGGGCCCGCTCGTGCCGGTGGAGCAGGCCGCGGATGTCCAGGCCGGTGAGGATGTCGCCGTTGAGGACCAGCACGCTGTCGCCGGGCCGGGCGTCCAGCGCGTCGGCCGCGCCGCGGATCGCCCCGCCGGTGCCGAGCGGCTCGCGCTCGGTGACGTAGGTCAGCCGCAGCCCGTGGGCCGAGCCGTCGCCGAAGTACGGCTCGAAGACCTCCGCGAGGTAGGAGGTCGCGAGGACGACGTGCTCGACGCCGGCGGCCCGGGCACGGGCCAGCTGGTGGGCGAGGAAGGGCACACCCGGCGGCGGGGACCATGGGCTTGGGCGTGTGGAGGGTGAGGGGCCGGAGCCGTGTGCCCTTGCCGCCGACGAGCAGTACCGCCTCTGTCATGCCACCGTCCTCGCGCTTTGTCGTCGCATGGTCGCACCGCGTTAGTTTTCGCGGGAAATTACACTACAATCGGCTGTCTGCGTGCAATGTCCGCTATGCGTGGCGAACGTATCGGGAGATGCCCTTGCGACAGGTGAAGGCAAGAGGGAGACGTCCGAACGGCCCGACGAGGCTGCTGGCGCTCGGCCGGGAATTCGCGAAGTTCGGCACGGTCGGCGGCATCGGGATCTTCGTCAACTTCGGCGTCTTCAACCTCTGCCGGGGCATCACCCGCCTCCCCGTCGTCCGGTGCAGCGTGATCGCCACCGTCGTCGCCATCGCCTTCAACTATCTGGGCCTGCGGTACTTCACCTACCGCGACCGCGACCGCGGCCGCCCCAGCCGCGAGGTCGCCCTCTTCGCCATCTTCAGCGCCGCCGGCCTGGTCATCGAGAACGGGGTGCTCTACGTCGCCACCTACGCTTTCGGCTGGGACACCCCGTTCCAGAACAACGCGTTCAAGTTCCTGGGCATCGGAACGGCCACCCTGTTCCGCTTCTGGGCCTACCGGGCCTGGGTGTTCAGGATCGGCCCCGGCCGCGGACCACGGCACGCCCTGCGTCACGACGCGACCGCCGGCAGCCCGGACGAACCCGCCGCGTACCGACCCGAGACCACCGCACCTCCACCGTAGGAACCACCGGACCCAGGGCAGCAGGCCCGGGCGGCCGGGCCGCCAACACCAGCGGAACCGGCAGGAACCAGAACGTGAAAAAGGGGGCGGCCCCGGGGTGAACACCCCGGGGCCGCCCCCTCTCCTCACCGCCGTCAGGTGTGCGTGCGCAGCAGCGTCCGCATCGTCCGCATGGCCACCGACAGGTTCGCCAGGTCGAACGAGTCCGAACCGCGGATCTCGTCGAGCGTGGTGCGGGCCCGGGCCAGGATCGGCGCGTTCTTCTCCTCCCACGCCGTGAAGCGCTGCTCCGGCGTCGAGGAGCCGTTGCCCACCGAGAGGATGTCGGCGGTCAGCGCGGCGTGGCAGGCGTACAGGTCCTCGCGGATGGAGGCGCGGGCCATCGACTGCCAGCGGTCGGAGCGCGGCAGCTCGATGATCCGGTCCATCAGCTGGCTGATGTGCAGCCGGTCGCCGAGGTCGTAGTAGACCTCCGCGACGAACAGCGGCTCCTTGCCCGTGCGCTCCGCGATGGCGACGATGTCCAGCGCCGGGAAGACCGAGGAGAAGCCGGCCACCCGGACCGCCAGCTCGTCCGGGACCCCGGCGGTGGCGAGCTCGTCGTGGATGGACTTCCACCACTCGATGTCGTCGCCGCGCAGCAGCTCGGGCAGCTCGGCCCAGACCGTGGCCACGCCGTCGCGGAAGAAGGCGATGGTCTCCGCGAGCTCGAGCGGCTGCGGCCGGTTGTTGAGCAGCCAGCGGGTGCCGCGCTCGACCAGGCGCCGCGAGTGCAGCCGCACCTGCGTCTGGACGTCGGCGGCGGCCGTGTTGTCCAGCGCCTCGACCGCGTCCCACACGGCGTTCAGGCCGAAGATCTCGCGGGCGGCGGTGTGCGCCCGGACGATCTCCTCCAACGAGGCCCCGGTCTCCTCCCGCAGGCGGTGCAGGAAGGTCGAACCACCGGAGTTGACCGTGTCGTTGACGAGGACGGTCGTCACGATCTCGCGGCGCAGCGCGTGGTGGTCGATCTGCTCGCCGAACGACTGCCGCAGCGCGGTCGGGAAGTAGGCGTAGAGCAGGCGCTGCAGGTACGGGTCGTCCGGCAGCCCGGTGGTGAGCAGCTCCTCGGCCGCGGTGATCTTGATGTAGGCGAGGAGGACCGCCAGCTCGGGCTGGGACAGCCCGCGCCCGGCGGAGAGCCGCTCGCGGATCTGCCGGTCGGTGGGCAGGAACTCCAGCCCGCGGTCCAGGTGGCCCTCGCGGCTGAGGCGGCGCATGATCCGCTGGTGGGCGTGGAGCAGGCTGGGGGCCTGGGCCACGGCGTTGGCCAGGGCGACGTTCTGCGCGTAGTTGTTGCGCAGGACCAGCTCGCCGACCTCGTCGGTCATCTGCGCCAGCAGCTTGTTGCGCTGCTTGACGGTCATGTCGCCGTCGGTCACCAGGGCGTTGAGCAGGATCTTGATGTTCACCTCGTGGTCGGAGGTGTCCACGCCGGCGCTGTTGTCGATGGCGTCGGTGTTGATCCTGCCGCCCGCCAGGGCGAACTCGATGCGGCCGAGCTGGGTCAGGCCCAGGTTGCCGCCCTCGCCGACGACCTTGACCCGCAGGTCCCGGCCGTCCACACGGATGGCGTCGTTGGCCTTGTCGCCGACGTCCCCGTGGGACTCGGCGGAGGACTTGACGTAGGTGCCGATGCCGCCGTTCCACAGCAGGTCGACCGGGGCCCGCAGGATGGCCTTCATCAGCTCGGCCGGGGTCATCTTGGTGACGCCCGCCTCGATGCCGAGGGCCTCGCGGACGTGCGCGTTGACCGGGATCGACTTGGCCGTGCGCGGGTGGATCCCGCCGCCCTTGGACAGCAGCGCCTTGTCGTAGTCGGCCCACGACGAGCGGGGCAGCTCGAACAGGCGCCGGCGCTCGGCGTAGGAGGTGGCCGCGTCCGGGGTCGGGTCGATGAAGATGTGGCGGTGGTCGAAGGCGGCCACCAGGCGGATGTGCTCGGAGAGCAGCATGCCGTTGCCGAAGACGTCGCCGGACATGTCGCCGACGCCGACGACGGTGAAGTCCTCGGTCTGGGTGTTGTGGCCCAGCTCGCGGAAGTGGCGCTTGACCGACTCCCAGGCGCCGCGGGCGGTGATGCCCATGCCCCTTGTGGTCGTAGCCGGCCGAGCCGCCGGAGGCGAACGCGTCGCCCAGCCAGAAGCCGTAGGACTCGGCGACCTCGTTGGCGATGTCGGAGAAGGTCGCGGTGCCCTTGTCGGCGGCGACGACGAGGTACGTGTCGTCCTCGTCGTGGCGCACGACGTCCTTGGGCGGGACGACCTCGCCGCCGACCATGTTGTCGGTGATGTCGAGCAGACCGGAGATGAAGGTCTTGTACGAGGCGATGCCCTCGGCCAGCCAGGCGTCACGGTCCACCGACGGGTCCGGCAGCCGCTTGCCGACGAAGCCGCCCTTGGCGCCGACGGGCACGATGACGGTGTTCTTCACCATCTGCGCCTTGACCAGGCCCAGGATCTCGGTGCGGAAGTCCTCGCGCCGGTCGGACCAGCGCAGACCGCCGCGGGCGACCTTGCCGAAGCGCAGGTGCACACCCTCGACGCGCGGGGAGTAGACCCAGATCTCGAAAGCCGGGCGGGGCGCCGGCAGGTCCGGGATGGCCTGCGGGTCCAGCTTGATGGAGAGGTAGTCGTGCGGCCTGCCCTCCCCGTCCTTCTGGAAGTGATTGGTGCGCAGGGTCGCCTTGATGACCGTGAGGAAGGCCCGCAGGATGCGGTCCTCGTCCAGGCTCGCCACCTGGTCGAGCGCGCCCTCCAGCTCCTCCAGCAGCCCGTCGATCAGCTCGTTGCCCGCGCGCTGGAGCGCCGGGGACATCCGGGCCTCGAAGAGGTTGACCAGGAGGCGGGTGGTGTGGACGTTGTTGCTGAGGGTGTCCTCCATGTACGACTGGCTGAAGGTCACCCCCGCCTGCCGCAGGTACTTGGCGTAGGCCCGCAGCACCATGGCCTGGCGCCAGTCGAGGCCGGCGCGCAGCACCAGCTTGTTGAAGTTGTCGTTCTCCGCGGCGCCGGTCCAGACGGCGGCGAACGCCTCCTGGAAGCGGCCGCGCGCGTCGTCGCCCTCGACGTGCTCGGGCATCCGCAGACCGAAGTCGTAGACCCAGGCGGTCGTCCGGTCCGAGCAGCGCAGCTCGTACGGGCGCTCGTCGATGACCTCGACGCCCAGGCGGTTGAGCACCGGCAGGACGGCGGAGAGCGAGACGGGGGCGCCCGTGCGGTAGATCTTGAAGCGGCGCTCGCCGGGGGCCCGCGCCGACCGGCTCGTAGAGGCTGAACTCGAAGTCGCGGTCGCCTGCCGCCCGTGGTCAGCTTCTCCAGGTGGCCCAGGTCGTTGACGGCGGCGCGGGGGCTGTGGTCGGCCTTGTAGCCCTCGGGGAAGGCGTGGGAGTAGCGGCGCAGCAGCTCGGCGGCGCGCTCCTCGCCGACCTCGGCGGTGAGCGTCTCGGCGAAGCCGTCGGCCCAGGAGCGGGCGGCCTCCACCAGCCGGGCCTCGATGCGCTCCTCGTCGGCCTCGGTGAGCTCGGGCAGGGTGGAGCCGGGCTCGACGCGGACGACGAAGTGCAGCCGGGAGAGGACCGATTCGGTGTTCCAGGCCGTGAAGTCGACGCCGGCGCCGTTCAGCTCCTCCTTGAGGATGTCGATCAGCCGCAGGCGGACGCCGGTGGTGTAGCGGTCGCGCGGCAGGTAGACCAGGGCCGAGTAGTAGCGGCCGTACTCGTCGCGGCGCAGGTACAGCCGCAGCCGGCGGCGCTCCTGCAGGTAGAGCACGCTGGTCGCGATGGACCGCAGCTGGTCGGCCGGGGTCTGGAAGAGCTCGTCGCGCGGGTAGGTCTCCAGGATCTGGAGCAGGTCGCGCCCGTCGTGGCTGTCGGGCGAGAAGCCGGCGTCGGCCAGGACCTGGGCGACCTTGCGGCGGATCACCGGGACGCGGCGCACCGACTCGGTGTACGCGGCCGAGGAGAACAGGCCCAGGAAGCGGCGCTCACCGGTCACGTTGCCGTCGGCGTCGAACTTCTTGACGCCCACGTAGTCCAGGTAGGACGGGCGGTGCACGGTGGCACGGCTGTTGGCCTTGGTGAGGACGAGCTGCTTGTGCTCGCGGGCCTTGGCGCGGGCGTCGGCCGGGAGCCGGCTGAAGGACGCGGACGCCGGGCGGGCCAGCGGGGCGTGGTTGCCCTCGTGGTGGCCGTGGCTGGTGTGGGCCGGGTCCGAGCGCAGGATGCCCAGGCCGGTGCCGGGGGACGGCGGTGAGCGCGTCCTCCTCGCCGGCGTCGGCGGAGGGGACCTTGGTCAGCTCGTACTCGCGGTAGCCCAGGAAGGTGAAGTGGTCCGCGGCGAGCCAGCGCAGCAGCTCGCGGGCCTCGTCCACCTCGGTGACCGGGAGGTCGGCGGGGGCCGGCTCGTCCGGCAGGCCGTCGGCCAGGCGGAGCGCGGCGTCGCGCATCTTCTCCCAGTCCTCGACGGCCTCGCGGACGTCGGACAGGACGCGCAGCAGGTCGGCGGTGATCTGCTTGAGGTCGCCGCGGTCGGTCTCACGGTCGGTCTCGACGTGGATCCAGGACTCGACGAGGGCGTCGTGCGGCAGGACCGCGTCCTTGCCGGCGCCGTGCGCGTCGCAGTTGGAGCCGAGGACCTCCAGCAGACGGCCGGTCACATCGCGGCGGACGATCATCTGCGGGTGGATGACGACGTGGATGCCGCGGTTCTGCCGGGACAGCTCGTTGGTGACGGAGTCCACGAGGAAGGGCATGTCGTCGGTGACGACCTCGACGACGGAGTGGCTGCAGGTCCAGCCGTTCTCCTCGACCGTGGGGGTGTGCACCCGCACATTGGCGGTGCCCTGCGGCCGGTTCTCGGCGAGGCGGTAGTGCGACAGCGCGGCGCCGAAGACGTCGATGGGGTCGCGGCCCGTCAGATCCTCGGGGGCGGTGTGCAGGTAGTAGCGCTGGAGGTAGGCGGCCAGGGCGTCCCCGGCGAGCCCGCTCTCACCCTCCGCACCGGTCGGTGGTGCCCCCCCGGCCGGGCTGTTCTCGGCGACGCGGGCCGCCCGCACGAGCAACTCGGCCTTGGCTTCGTCCAGCTTGGTCTGCATGTCCTCTGGCTCCTGTCGCGCGCCGTTGCGTGACATCGGTGGTGAAGGCATCACGCCGGGACGCGGAATCTCCGGTCGTCTTCGACGTTATGCCGGGATGAGGGGTGACCGGGCCGTTCTGCGGCAACTGTGGCAGACCTGTGAAACGAGCTGCCGGTGCCCGACGGGCCCGGATCCGAATGACAGCGCAGGCCCGGGCGTCGTGACGCACCGGGCGCGGCACAGCGGCGTCGTCGCCCCTGGCGGATATCGCGCTGATCACCCGGTAAGGCTATCGCTCTTCCGGGGGAGCTCGTCATGAGGCGATTGTGGCAAAACCCGGCGCACGACTTTGACGGTCCGGACAGTGCCCGGCGCCGCCCGCCCCGTCCGGGCCCTCACACCACGAGCTGATCCGCCGCCTCGACCGCCTCCGCCAGCGTGTCGGCCACCGGCACGCCCGCCGAGGCCAGACTGGCCCGGCTGTGCGACCCGCCGCTGTAGAGCACCGCCTTCGCCCCGGCGTGGGCGGCGGCCGAAGCGTCGTCCAGCGCGTCCCCCACGACCACGATCCGCTCCGGGGATATGCCCTCCAGCGCCGCGAGATGCCGGACCATCTGACGGGCCTTGCCCTGGTCGCTCCGGCCGGTGCGGCCATCCACCCGGACGAAGTGCCGGTCTATGCCATAGGTCCTGACCAGGGGTATCAGCTGCTCGTGCGGCGCCAGCGAGCACAGCGACTGGGTGCGCCCGGCGGCCAGCCGCTCCTCCAGCAGCTGCCGCGCCCCCTCGGCCAGCGCGGCGTCCACCGCGTGGGCCGCGTAGTGCCGGTGGAAGGCCTCGTCCATGGCCAGCCACTCCTCCTCCGAGGGGAGGCGGCCCATGAGGCGTTCGTAGAACCGGGGGAACCGGCACGCAGTACAGGTCGCGATAGCGCTCCAGGGTGATCGGCGGCAGGCCGACCTCCTCGAACGAACCGTTCGTGGCCGCGAGGACGGCATCGACGTCGTGGAGCAGCGTGCCGTTCCAGTCCCAGACAATGTGGGCGCCGTGCTGAGTCATGTCACGACGGTACCGGGGGCCACTGACAGCGCCCCGTCCCGGACCCCGGGCTCAGATCAGGTTGGGGATCTCCTGCACCCCGAACCACATCAGCTCGTGGTCCTCGGCCCCGTCCACCGTGAACCGGGCGTCGTCGTCGCCCTGGTCCGCCGCGCCCCAGCGCCGCCGCGGCGGCCGCGACGTCCGCCTCGGCGTCGTCCGCGTCCACGTGCACGGCGGCCGCCTTGGCCAGCCGCACCGGCCGCGCCAGCCGCACCTCGCCGACCGCGTCCCGGTCCAGCCCCCGGTCCGGATCCACGGCCACCTCGGCGTCCGGTACGTCGACCGCCACGACCACCCGGCGGCGTGCCGCGCCCGGGTCGGCGGCGAGCCGGCGCAGCGAGCCCAGCGCGGCCCGGCCGAGCGCGGCGTACTCCAGCTCCTCCATGTCGTCGGAGGTGTACCACTCGCGCAGCGCGGGGGGTGACGGCGTAGGCGTCGACGGGGGCGGGGCCGAGCTCGCCCGCCTGGTGCGCCTCGGCGAGACCGGGGAGGGTCAGGGGGACGTAGACGCGCATGACCGCCGCTTTCCGGAGTACCTACGGTTGTGCCGCCAGCATACGGGGCCGAGTCCCCCTTCGAAGTGCCGGGAGTGCCCGGCCCGCTCGCCGCCCGCTCCCCGGCGCACCGCCGTGACCAGCACCGATCGGGCGGAGACCGCCCTGATAGGTGAATTGCCCGGGGCCGCGCGGGGCCCTTGTCCGGCCGGTCGGCGCGCCGGTAGAAGATCCCCGACCGAAGGGGGCGACGACATTGAACAGGACCACCGGGCCGGGCCGGAACGCGAGCCACCGGGGCGCACCATCACGGCGGACCGACTCCCGCCGTCCGGGCGACGGCCCGGCGGCCGCGCGCGGCAGGCACGGGCACGCATCCCGCGCTACTGGTTCGCCGAACAGCTGCTGCTCACCCTCAGCGGGCAGCGCCCGGTCCACCGCATGATCGGGCACACCCTGCCCGCTGCCTACGACCTGCTCGCCGAGCTGGCGCCCCGCGCGCCCCTGCGCCCGGCGGCCCCGGGCGGCAGAACCCCGCTCGTCCACCGCTGCGACGAGTTCCAGCCGCGGCCCGGCGTGATCGAGGCGTACGCGCGGATCGTCTCCGGTGACCGGCTGGAGGCGCTGGCCTTCCGGCTTGAGCAGGGCACGGACCGGCGCTGGCGGTGCTCCGCGGTGGAGCTGGGCTGCGCCCGGGCCTGAGAACGCCGCCGGGGCGGGACACCCCTCGGTGTCCCGCCCCGGCGGTCATGTCCCGCGCCTCACTTCTTGCGGCGGCGGCCGCCGTTCTTCTGGGCCTTGCGGCGCTCGGCCCGCGTCAGGCCGTCGGCCGACGAGCGGGTGACGGAGTCGTCCTCGAAGTCGCCCTCGATCACACCGCCCTCGCCGTCCACCGTCGGGGCGGAGAAGTGCAGCCGGTCCGGCCGCTGCGGGGCGTCCAGGCCCTTGGCGCGGATCTCCGGACGGGCCGCGGCGGGCACGGCATCCTCGATCTTCTCCAGGGACGGGCCCTCGGCGCCGGGCTGCACCGGCACCTCCTCCAGCTGCTGGTCGACCTGGACCTCCAGGTTGAACAGGTAGCCGACGGACTCCTCCTTGATGCCCTCCATCATCGCGGTGAACATGTCGAAGCCCTCGCGCTGGTACTCGACCAGCGGGTCCTTCTGGGCCATGGCGCGCAGGCCGATGCCCTCCTGGAGGTAGTCCATCTCGTAGAGGTGCTCACGCCACTTGCGGTCCAGGACCGACAGCACCACGCGGCGCTCCAGCTCGCGCATGATGTCGGAGCCCAGCTGCTCCTCGCGCGCCGCGTACTGCTCGTGGATGTCGTCCTTGGCGGACTCGGCGATGAACTCGGCGGTCAGGCCCGCACGGTCGCCCGCGGCCTCCTCCAGCTCCTCGATGGTGACCCGCACCGGGTAGAGCTGCTTGAAGGCGCCCCACAGCCGCTCCAGGTCCCACTCCTCCGCGAAGCCCTCGACGGTCTCCGCCTGGATGTAGGCGTCGATGGTGTCGTCCATGAAGTGCTGGACCTGCTCGTGCAGGTCCTCGCCCTCCAGGACGCGCCGGCGCTCGCCGTAGATGACCTCGCGCTGGCGGTTGAGGACCTCGTCGTACTTCAGGACGTTCTTGCGGGTCTCGAAGTTCTGCTGCTCGACCTGCGACTGGGCGGAGGCGATGGCCCGGGTGACCATCTTGTTCTCGATCGGCACGTCGTCGGGGACGTTGGCCATGGCCATCACGCGCTCGACCATCTGCGCCTTGAACAGCCGCATCAGGTCGTCGCCCAGCGAGAGGTAGAAGCGGGACTCGCCCGGGTCGCCCTGACGGCCGGAGCGGCCGCGCAGCTGGTTGTCGATGCGGCGCGACTCGTGCCGCTCGGTGCCCAGCACGTAGAGCCCGCCGAGCGACTTGACCTCCTCGAACTCGGCCTTGACCGCGGCCTCGGCCTTCTCGAGGGCGGCGGGCAGCGCGGCAGCCCACTCGTCGATGTGCTCCTCCGGGTCGAGGCCGCGCTGGCGCAGCTCCGCCTCGGCGAGGTCGTCGGGGTTGCCGCCGAGCTTGATGTCCGTACCGCGGCCGGCCATGTTGGTGGCCACGGTGACGGCGCCTTTGCGGCCCGCCTGGGCGACGATCTGCGCCTCGCGCTCGTGGTGCTTGGCGTTGAGGACCTCGTGCGGGATGCCGCGCTTGGCCAGCTGCTGCGAGAGGTACTCGGACTTCTCGACGGAGGTGGTGCCGACGAGGATCGGCTGGCCCTTCTCGTGCTTCTCGGCGATGTCCTCGACGACGGCGTCGAACTTCGCGACCTCGGTGCGGTAGATCAGGTCCGACTGGTCCATGCGCTGCATCGGACGGTTGGTCGGGATCGGCACCACGCCGAGCTTGTAGATCTGGTGGAATTCGGCGGCCTCGGTCATGGCCGTACCGGTCATTCCGGAGAGCTTGTTGTAGAGGCGGAAGAAGTTCTGCAGGGTGATCGTGGCGAGGGTCTGGTTCTCGTCCTTGATGTCCACCCCTTCCTTCGCCTCGATCGCCTGGTGCATGCCCTCGTTGTAGCGGCGGCCGGCGAGGATACGGCCGGTGTGCTCGTCGACGATCATGACTTCGCCGTCCATGACGACGTAGTCCTTGTCGAGCTTGAACAGTTCCTTCGCCTTGATGGCGTTGTTCAGGTAACCGACGAGCGGGGTGTTGACCGATTCGTAGAGGTTGTCGATGCCCAGCCAGTCCTCGACCTTGCTCACGCCGGACTCGTGGATGCCGACCGTGCGCTTCTTCTCGTCGACCTCGTAGTCGCCGGTCTCCTCGATGCCCTTCTGCGGGTTGGCCGGCTCGCCGCGCTTGAGCCGCGTGACCAGCTTGGCGAAGTCCCCGTACCACTTGGTGGCCTGGTCCGCCGGACCCGAGATGATCAGCGGCGTACGGGCCTCGTCGACGAGGATCGAGTCGACCTCGTCGACGACCGCGAAGTTGTGGCCGCGCTGCACCAGCTCGTCCTGCGACCACGCCATGTTGTCGCGCAGGTAGTCGAAGCCGAATTCGTTGTTGGTGCCGTAGGTGATGTCGCAGCCGTACTGCTCGCGGCGCTGGGCCGGAGTCATGTTGGCCAGAATGCAGCCGACCGACAGGCCGAGGAACTTGTGGACCCGGCCCATCATTTCCGAGTCGCGTTCGGCGAGGTAGTCGTTGACCGTGATGAGGTGAACGCCCTCGCCGGAGAGCGCGTTCAGATAAGCGGGGAGAGTGCCCACGAGGGTCTTTCCCTCACCGGTCTTCATCTCCGCCACGTATCCGAGGTGCAGCGCGGCACCGCCCATGAGCTGGACGTCGTAGTGGCGCTGGCCGAGCACGCGCTTGGCGGCCTCGCGGACGGTCGCGAACGCCTCCGGGAGCAGGTCGTCGAGGCTCTCGCCGTCGGCGTAGCGCTGCTTGTACTCCTCGGTCAGGGCGCGCAGCTCGGCGTCGGAGAGGTGGATGAAGTCCTCTTCGATGGAATTGACCTGGTCCGCGATGCGGTGCAGCTTGCGCAGGATCTTGCCTTCTCCTGCACGCATGATCTTGCCGAAGACGGACACGTAGGCTGACTCCTTGCCGGTCGGGCCTGGCACTGGCTGTCCCCCGCCACCGGCGGGGAGAGGGTGCGCGGGCACGACGGGGCAGTCCCCGCCGCAACGGCCATCGTAAGCGAGGACCCCACCGCGCCGGGAGGTCCGTCATCCCCGAGGCCGGCTGTCACCCGCACGATGAACGAACGGGGCGGCCGCGGAGTGCCCGCCGGAGGTAACCGGGGTGCGCGGTGTTGCCGCGGCCGTCCTCCCGCCCGCCGCACGGCCTGTGACAGGCTCTGCGCGCATGGAAGCCATATCCCTCACCACCGGGCGTCTGGTGCTGCGCCCCTTCCTGCCGTCCGACGCCCCGGCCGTGCACGCCGCGTGCCAGGATCCGGAGATCCCGCGCTACACGGTGGTGCCCTCGCCGTACACGCCCGAGCACGCCCGTGCCTATGCGGAGGAGAGCTGTCCGGCAGGCTGGCGGGACGATTCCGCGTACACCTTCGGTGTGTTCACCCGGGACGAGGGCCTGCTGGTCGGTGCGATGGCGTTGATACGGCTCGCCCTCGACGAGCCCGCGCGGCAGGCGGAGATCGGCTACTGGACGGCCAAGGAGCAGCGCGGGCGCGGCTATACCGCCGAGGCGGCCCGCGAGGTCGTCCGGTGGGCCTTCACGGACCTGGGCGCGGAGCGGCTGGAGTGGATCGCCGAGGCGGGCAACAGGGGCTCGCGCGCGGTCGCCCTGAAGTGCGGCTTCCGGATGCAGGGCACCGTGCGCGGCCTGATCGTGCACAACGGGACGCGCCGCGACGCCTGGACGGCGACGCTGCTCCCCTCGGACCTGGATCTGCCCTCGCCGACGCCGTACCTGCCGTACCCGGGGGACGAGTGACGGGGCGATGTCAGTGGCCGGTCCTAGGGTGGCCGCATGACAACTACCGCCGCCGCCAAGGGCCCTGGGGCCGCCGTCCAGCTCTCCGCCGACGAGGCGCGCCGCATGGCGCTGCGCGCCCAGGGCCTGCTCGGGGCCCCCGACCGGCGGGCGGGGGTACGCGGAGTGCTGCGCCGGCTGGGGGCGGTCCAGCTGGACACGATTTCCGTGCTGGCCCGTTCGCACGAACTGGTGCCGTACGCCCGGCTGGGCGCGGTCGGCCGCACGGCGGTGGAGGAGGCGTACTGGGCCGGCGAGCCACAGCCGGCGCACGGCTTCGAGTACTGGTCGCACGCGGCGTGCGTGCTGCCCATCGAGGAGTGGCCGCTGTTCGCCTTCCGGAGGCGGGCCTTCCGGGCGCGCGGCCACCGCTGGCATGTGATGGCGGAGCCGGAGCGCTCCTGCGCGGCGGTGCGCGAGCGGCTCAGGTCCGACGGGCCGCTGACGGCGACCGAGTTGGGCGGCGCGAAGAACGGCGGCCCGTGGTGGGACTGGTCCGAGACGAAGATCGCCGTCGAGTGGCTGCTGGACACGGGCGAGGTCGTCTGCACCGAACGCCGGGGCTGGAAGCGGGTGTACGACCTCGCGGAGCGCGCGGTGCCCGACGCCCTCCTCCACGACGACCTGGACGACGCCGCGTGCATACGGCGCCTGGTCGCGCAGGCCGGGGCGGCGCTCGGCGTGGCCACCCGGGCGGACCTGGCGGACTACCACCGGCTCAAGGGCGAGCAGGTCGACGCGGTCCTGGCGGAGACGGGTCTGGTGTCGGTCGAGGTGGCGGGCTGGTCACGGCCGGCGTGGGCCGCCCCGGAGGCGCTGGCCGAGGAGTCCGTGGCGAAGGGCCGACGGCACCGGACGACGCTGCTGTCCCCCTTCGACTCGCTGGTCTGGGACCGGCCGCGCACGGAGCGGATCTTCGGCTTCACGCACCGCCTGGAGGCGTACGTGCCCAAGGCCAAGCGCGTTCACGGGTACTTCGCGATGCCTCTGCTGGCCGGCGGCCGGCTGGTGGGCCGGGTGGACCCGGCCCGCGAGGGCCGGACGCTGGTGGCCCGGCAGGTCTCGCTCGACGGCGCCGCCGCGGTGCCCCCGATGGCCCGGGCGCTGCGCGAGGCGGCGGAGTGGGTGGGCTGCGACGCGGTGCGCGTCGAACGGTGCGACGACGCGGGCCTGGCGAAGGCGCTGACGAAGGCCGTGGCCTGACCGCCCCGAGCGTCAGCGACTGCATCACTCCGGGGGATAACCCCCGGACCCTCAGCCGCCGACCACGCCCACAGCACC
Organism: Streptomyces thioluteus; assembly: GCF_039535865.1. Taxonomy (NCBI): domain Bacteria; kingdom Bacillati; phylum Actinomycetota; class Actinomycetes; order Kitasatosporales; family Streptomycetaceae; genus Streptomyces; species Streptomyces thioluteus. The sequence continues at coordinate 7,232 of NZ_BAAAXZ010000084.1, read as the reverse complement.
CCGGTCAACGGATCTCCAAGATCTTCTCCCGCATCGCATACACCACCGCCTCCATCCTGGAGTGCAGCTGCAACTTCTCCAGGATGTTGCGCACATGGTTCTTCACCGTGTTCTCGCTGATGAACAACTCCTTGGCGATGTCACGGTTGTTCATGCCCGTGGCCACGAGCTTGAGCACCTCGAGCTCCCGGTCCGTGAGCCGGGGGGCCGGCACCAGACGCCGCTCGTCGGTGCGCTGGATCATCGACTTGAACTCGGTCAGGAGCTTGGACGCCATCGAGGGGCTGATCTGCGACTGCCCGTCGGCGACCGCCCGGATCGCGGTCGCCACCTCGTCCGTGGAGATCTCCTTGAGGAGGTAACCGGTGGCCCCGGCCTTGATCGCGTCGTAGAGGTCGGCCTCCTCGTCGCTGATCGTCAGCATGATGATCTTGGCGCTGGGGGCCACTTCCTTGATGGAGGTACAGGCCTCGATGCCGCCGCGCCGGGGCATGCGCACGTCCATCAGCACGATGTCCGGCAGCAGGTCGGCGGCCTTGTCGACGGCCTCCGCCCCGTCCCCGGCCTCCCCGACGACGAGGATGTCCTCCTCGTGGGCCAGCACGATCTCCAGCCCGCGGCGGAAGAGCGCGTGGTCGTCCACGACCAGCACCCGGATCGGTTCGTCCCGGGAACCCTCCGCGGCCCGCTCCTCGCGGGCACCCGCGGCGCCGTCCTCACCGGGCCCGGAGACGGGGTCCGAACCTGTCCGCCATCGTTCCTCCCCCTGAAGGCCGTGGCCTCGCGGTTGCACTGTTGACGGCGCCCCCAACCGGTCCGCGCGGACCGGCCGTTGCCGCCCGCCCATGATTTCATGCCGGGCGGCGGCCCGGTGCTCCCGCGGCCCGCACGACGGTGCCCCGGAGACCCTCGGGCTCCGGGACACCGTCACGGGCGACTTCTCCGCGGCCGCGCGCCACCGTGGCGTGTCGCGGTCGACCGCTGTGCCGTCAACCGCCGCGCCGCGGGCCCGGCTCAGCCGCCGAGCGCCCCTCCGGCGCCGCCGGGCATCTCCTCGGCGAACGCGTCGGTGTTGAGGTGGATGACGCCGTAGTCGTAGGCGTGCCGCCGGTAGACGACACTCGGCGTCTTGTTCTCCGCGTCCACGAACAGGTAGAAGTCGTGACCCACCAACTCCATTTCGTAGAGCGCCTGATCGAGCGACATCGGAGCGGCGGTGTGGGTCTTCTCGCGGACCACGACGGGGCCCTCGCCCCGGATCTCCAGCGAGCCCATGCGGGTCCACCGGCACCTCTCCGGCCGTCTCCTCCGCGACGAGCCGGCCGCTCGCGTCGAGCTCCGCGGCGCCGACGGCGGCCGGGACCTCGCTCGCGGGGGATGCGTCCGTTGCCCCGGCGGCTGAGCCGCTTGTCGTGCTGCTTGCGCATCCGCGCCTCGAGCTTGGCCGTGGCCAGGTCCAGCGCGGCGTAGGGATCTGTCGCGGCGGCTTCCGCCCGGATCACCGGTCCGCGTCCGCGCACGGTGATCTCCACTCGGTCCGAGCGGTCGGCCTGCCTGGGGTTGGGCTCCTTGGACACCTCCACGTCGAGGCTGATCACCTTGCCGTCGAGCTTCTGGATCTTGTCCAGCTTCAGCTTCTCGGCCACGTGCTTGCGAAAGCGCTCGGGGACCTCTGTCTTGCGGCCCTTGACGACGATGTCCACGCAGAACTCCGTTCCCGGATCACTCCGCCGACGATGCGGAGCGCATCCCTCTTGCATCAGACCCGGGGATACCCGGAGCCACCGACACGGCGGTTTCACCTCCTCCTCCCCCTGCCGCAAGATCTACATCCCACCCGTATCCAGCTTCTTCGACGGCGCACAAAACGCGCCAATCCGGAGATACGAGGCATAGCTCCTGCGATTCCTCACAACCGAACATATCTCGCTCGGAAGCCCGTCGGTACCCCCAACCTCGGCGTACCTCCATTCAGGTGTTCTCGGGCCGTTTCCCTGAAGAACGACGGGCGTTACCGGCGCGTTCCACTTGACACCGACTTCCCGCTGCCCAGCCCTCCCACACCCCCCGGCCGCGCCCTCGCGACGACTCCCGGGGCGGCACCGCGACGACCGCCGCGCCCACGACCCGGCCGCCCGCCTCCCCGACCGCGCGGGCCGCCTCGACCAGGGACGCGCCCGTCGTCATCAGGTCGTCCACGAGCACGACCGGAGCATCCCCGTACCGCCACCGGGCGCCCCGCCGGCCACCGCCATGGCCCCCGTGACATTGGCGCACCGTCCCGAGGCGTCCAGCCCCACCTGGTCCACGACGGCCCGGTTTCTGCCGCAGCACGGCTCCCACGCACGCCCCCTCCCCGGCACGCCGCAGCACCCCGGCCGCCACCACGGCCAGCCGCCGCACCGGATCGTGGCCCCTCCGGACCACCGCCGACCGCGCGGAAGGCACCGGCACGAGCACCAGGGGCCCACTCCCGTCCCTGCCGCCCCGGGCCCGGCCAACCTCACCGGCCCGCTCCACCGCGCCCGCCAGCGCGCCGCCCAGCGCCTCCGCCAGTGCCAGGGCACCCCGCTCCTTGTGCGCGAGCAGCGCCGCCCGCACCGCGTCCGCGTACCACGCGGCGGCGTACACCGGAGGCAGCCCCTCGGGCACCGGGTCCGGCCAGGCCCTCCGGGGTCCGCCCCGCCACTTCCTCGCGGCACTCCTCGCACAGCACGCACCGGTCGGCCCCGCACCCCGCGCACTCGGCGCGGCCACAGCACCAGGCCGGCGATCTCCCGCCACCACCCACGCAGTGCGCCCACTCTGCCGCCGCGGCACGGCCACCGCCACCCCTGTGGATAACTCCAGGGTGACCCGTGGCCACGAGCCGTGACGGCCGACCGGGCTGCCACCCGGGATCCGGGCACTACCCGGGATAGACCGGCGCGGAGCCCGCCTTGACCACGGGCTTCCAGTTGGTGTCCGGCAACAGCCGCACGAGACCGCCGTCCCGCTCGACGAGCAGAGCCTGCGACTTGCCCGCGCCCTCCGGCGCCGCCACGCCGCCCGACGCCCGTGATGCCCGGCAGCGCCGAGGTGTTGGACAGCGAACCGTCCGTGTCTATGAACTCCACCTGCTGGAGCCCGCCCTGCTCGCTCCCCGCCACCAGAAGGCGGCTCCCGCCGGCCCACGAAACGGCGTCGACGTCCACCAGCTTCGGCGCGACCGACCGCAGCTCCCGCACCGCCAGCCCCGGCCGTCTCCCCCACTGCCCTGCCGCTCCACCCGGGCCCAGCCGCAGGACCCGAACCGGTCGCCGTTGGCCACCAGCAGCGCGATCCGCCACCCCGTCGGCGGCGCGACCCGCACCCCGGTGATCCGCTGCCCCTTGAGCCCGTCGACCGGCACCTCCTCGGGAACCCCACGTACCGCCGCGCAGCCGCAGCAGCCGCGGACGGTCCGGATCCTGATCCGCGACCCACAGGTCGCCCAGGCCGTCCCAGCTCGGCGTGGTCAGGCGCCTTCGAACCGCCGCGGGCGGTCAGCCGGGCCTCGCCCGGCGACGCCCCCGTCTCCAGGTCCGCGACGTGCAGCGCCTGCCCGTTCAGGGACACGCCCGCCGCACGGCGCTCCTTGCGGGTCCACCGCCACCGACCGCAGCTGCGGCCCGCCGTCCGCGCCGAAACGGTCCGGGCATGCGCTGCGGCTCGTCCTCCCCGTCGGCCAGCCCGGCCAGCCGGTGCTGCTCGTCGAGGAAGTACTGCCGGAGGGGCCGCCCGGCGGTCTGGTCCGGCCCCGTAACTGCGGGCTTCGCCCGCGGTTGAGCGAGCACAGCGTCTCGCCCTTGCTCTGCAGCGTCACCCGGTCGACCCGCGCCGACTCCTGCGCCGTGTAGAAGAGCTGCGCCGCCATCCGCAGGCACTGGTCCTGCCCGGCCGCCTCCGCCTGCTCGCTGAGGCGGACCTTGAGGCTGTTGGAGTCGTCCAGCGACAGCCGCTCGTCCTCCAGCCGCGTGCCCGCCGGGAAGGCCGACGCGGCCACCGGGTCCAGCCAGGTCGTGGGGCCGTCGAGCAGCGCCTTCACGCGGAGGTCACGGTGTCTATCCGCTTGCGCAGGTAGACGGGGTCGGCGACGAGGCACGTCCCCCCGCCTTCCCGCCCGTCCGCGGGCCCAGTTCGGCGAAGTAGTACTTGTTGACCGACCGGTAGATGCGCTGGAAGTCGGAGAGCCCCACCACCAGCCCGGCCGGCAGCGCGTCGATGCGCCACTCGCCGTCCTCGCGCGTGAGGTGGATCCGCTGCCGGTAGGCGCGGGCGTCGGCCGGTACGCGTGCTTGGCGTCCACCTGCGCCACCTGCTTGCCGGTGAGGACGACCGTCAGCTCCGCCCCCCGCTCCCCGCCGCCGGCCTCGACCTGCACCTGCGGGATCGGCTCCGACAGCACCGTCGTGGAGACGGTCGGCTGCCACTGCCGCTTGGCGTTCTTCGCCAGGTACATCCGCGCGGTGGCGTAGTCCGGGTCGTCGCTCGTCGTCGCCTCCAGGAAGCCCTTGACGAGCTCCACGGGCTGCTCGTTCTTGCGCGGCGGCACGCCGTAGACGCGCACCTGCGCGTCGGCGTCCGCGCGCTGCGAGGAGTCGACGGAGTCCACCTCGCCGCTGTCCGGCATCGAGGCGCAGCCCGCCAGCAGACCGCCGCAGACCGCGCCGGCCGCCAGCGCGGTGACCGGCCGACGGCGCCGGACGCCGTTGTTCATACCCCTCACGCCCGCCTCCGGTCCTGGGGTCCCGTACGTCCGTCCACCGGCGCGCCGCCCGGCCGGGCCACCACGCGCGCGCCGTTGCCCGGCAGCGCCCGCCGGGTCCACGGCGCGGCGGCGCCTGCCGCGTCTGCGGGGGTACGGACGCGTTGCGACGCGTCGTCGGACAGCGGCACCCGGCCTCGTTCAGCCCCAGGTTGCGCCGCGAGTCCGCGGGCTCCAGCGGGATCGGCGAACCGCGCAGCGCGTCGCCCGCCGCGCACGGCAGCGTCAGCCGGAACTGCGAACCACCGCCCGGCTCGCCCCCACGCCTGGAGCCAGCCGCCGTGCAGCCGCGCGTCCTCCACGGCGATGGACAGGCCCAGACCCGTACCGCCCGTCGTCCGGGCGCGCGCCGGATCGGCCCGCCAGAAGCGGTTGAACACCCGCGTCGCCTCGCCCGGCTTGAGCCCCACGCCGTAGTCGCGGACGGCCACCGCGACCGCGCCGCCGGCCATCGCCAGCCGCACGACCACGTCCCGCCCGTCCCCGTGCTCCACGGCGTTGACGACAAGGTTGCGCAGCACCCGCTCCACGCGCCGGGAATCCGCCTCCGCGACCACCGCTCCTCCGCACCCTCCACGAGCAGCCGGCTGCCCTTGCGCGTCCGCCAACGGCAGCGCGCCCTCGATCACCCGTTTCACCACGTCCCGCAGGTCGACCGGCTCCGCCTCCAGGGCGGCCGCGCCGCGTCGAACCGGCTGATCTCCAGCAGGTCGCAGCAGCGACTCGAAGCGGTCCAGCTGCCCGCCACAACAGCTCCGCCGAGCGCGCCGTGACCGGGTCGAAGCCGTCCCGCGCCTCGTGATGACCTCCGCCGCCATCCGCACGGTGGTCAGCGGCGTCCGCAGCTCGTGCGAGACGTCGGAGACGAACCGCCGCTGCATCCGTGACAGCTCCTCCAACTGCTGGATCTTCACCTGGAGGTTCTGCGCCATCTTGTTGAACGCCTCGCCGAGCCGGGCGATGTCGTCCTCGCCGCTGACCTTCATCCGTTCCTGGAGCACACACGCACGCACGAGCGTAGCCGTGCTCGGAGATGCTCGCGCCATGCGCACGGGCGTGACGATCTTCGTGCACGCGAACCCGCCAGGCGAGAATGGCACACGAGTCCGCACGAGTGAATGGTAACACGCCGTGACTGCGCAGCGTGTCCCTTGACGCAGGGCTCGGACTAGCGGCGGTGTGGTCTCCTCCTGCGTGGTGTCAAGCGGAGTGTGTAGAGGTAGTGAACGGAGTCTGGTACGACAACAGACACAGGTGTTGACGTCGCTAGAGCGCCGCTGCCGACGACCAACGCGGGCTGCCCTCAGTGTCCGTCGTAGGAGCGTGGGCGCATGTGACCGCTCTGAGGTCGGTCTCCTCATCAGGGCACCACGGACTGGGTCTCCAGCTTGCGCCGCTAAAGAACAAAAAATAACACAAAATGCTCGGGGTGTGAATGCTGCGTTCTCGAGGCTGGGATCTACGGGTCCGCGAGTCGCGCGCGCGTGGACGGGCGCCAGGCGCGTCCACCGCGTGCGCCGGCCGTACCCCCTGCGAGCTGGAGCGCGACCAAAAAGAGAAAGAAGAAGCACCACGGTAATAGGTAGACAAAGCTCACCCTGGGCACTGACCACAGGTGTGCAGAGTCGGTTGCTGCTGGACGCTAGACCCGTCGGCCGGCACCGGGGTCCGGATTAGCTCGTGTGGCCGTGCCCGTCTGGGAGGCGTCCTGCGCCGGTCCGAATACATGCGCTCGTGAGCGGTGGTCACTCGCTCGTCGCGCTGCGTCCCTCGGGCGGTAGTGCCTTGAGCCGCCCCTCGTGTGCTCTGGCTCTGCGCGGCGTTGCGCTTGCTTGCCTCCAGCAAACAATGTCCGGTGGTGCGCACCTGCCCTATGTACGACGAGCCCCAGCAGCAGCACCACTGCCTCAGCGACATCAGCAGCGTCGTGGCGACCACCCGCAGCTGCATGTTGCGCCGCCACAGCCGCATGGCGGCAGCAGCGGGCCGCCGCACCCAGCGCGCGTACAGCCGCAGCACCGGATGGACGGGCGCTGGCGGCGGCACGTCGGGCAGCAGCCGGCCGACGCGCCACAGCCGGCGGAAGAGAGATATGTGCCCCGCCCGCTGTCGCGGCAGGCCCGCTCCGCGCCCCGCCCCGGAGCGGCACCGGCGCTCGGTCACGTCAGCTCGGCCCGGCCTGTAGCCGGCGCCGCGGACCGTCACCACGATCTCGGGACGCTCGGGGTCCTTCTCCACCTTCGAGCGCAGTCGCTGCACGTGCACGTTGACCAGCCGCGTGTCGCGGCGTGCCGGTAGCCCCACACCTGCTCCAGGAGCACCTCGCGGGTGAACACCTGCAGGGCTTCCGAGGCCAGGCCAACCAGCAGGTCGAACTCCAGCGGCGTCAGGCGATCGCCTGGCCGTCCCGCTTGACGGAGTGGCCCGCCACGTCGATGACGAGGTC
>NZ_BAAAXZ010000083.1:0-21071 GCF_039535865.1 Streptomyces thioluteus | reverse complement strand
CGCCGCTCTGCGGCACGGGGGCGTGCGCCCCCGGCGGTACGGGCGTCGGTGCACCCTCGGCGGGCGACGGGAAGCCGTACGCCCCCTGCGGCGCGGGCGCAGGCGCGGGCGCCGGTGCCGGGGCCGGTGCCGAGGGCGGGAGCGCCGGGGGAGCGGGCTGCCCGGCGGGCGGCAGCGCGAAGTCGCCCTGCGGGGCGGGCGGCTGGGGGGGCGGGCGCGGCGGGCTGCCCCGCCCCGTACGCCGGAAGCGCGGGCGGCGGCACCGCGGCTGGGAGGGCGGGAGCGCCCTGCCCCGCCGGCGGCGTGCCGTAACCGCCCGGCTGCCACGGCGCGGCGGAGGCGTTGCCCTCCGGCGGCGTCGCGGGCTGGAAGTTGGGCGGCAGCGGAGGCAGCGACGCCGGAGGCACCGACGGCGGGGTCCAGGACTCCGTGGAGGCGCTGGGCGCATCAGGAGCCTCCGGCGTCTCCGAGGGTGCGCCGGAACCGGCCATCGCGTCCGCCGCACCCGTACGGTTCCGCAGCGACGCGGGCGAGAACCGCATCGTCCCCTCGCTGCGCAGGCTGCTGCCGTCCTCCTCCTCGCCGGGTTGGGCGACCGGCTCCGGATCCCCGGACGTTTCGGGTGACTTGTCGCTTTCGTGGGTCTCCGGCGCGCGAGCGGCGATCTCGTCCCGCAGCGCGGACGCGGAGAACCGCATCGTGGCGGGCGTCGTCCCCTCGGCCTCGGCCGGGGCCGGATCCTCCGCGGACTCGGACGCAGCGGACGCGACGGGTGCGACAGGCGCGGCAGATGCGACAGGCGCGTCGGACGGTTCCGCGGCAGGCACCTCCGATGGGGCAGGCGCGTCCGACGGGGCCGATGAGGCCGACGCGGCCGGAGGTTCGGGCGCGGCCGCGGGAGGCGGAGCCGTCGCGGCGGACGGCGTCGTCTGGACGTACCAGGCGGGCGGTGTGTAGTCGATGGTGAACTCGCCCGTGTGTTCCTGCTCCTGGTCCTGCTCGTGGTCGGCGTCGGACCGGTTCTCGCCGGCTGTGGTCCCGGCCGCGCGGATCTCGTCCCGATCGCTGCTCACAATGCCTCCTGCTGGTGTGGTCCTGCGCCTGGCGGAAGCGCCTGCCGGCACGGACCGTTCCCGTGGTCCCGCCGCCCGGATTCCCCATGCGTCACGCTGCGGGCCCCCGGCGTCGGGTTCTCCATGCGTACGGTCATCAAGACTAATCGTCATCCGTAGCACTGCGGCAGGCCCGCTCGACCGGAACCGGAGCCCCGACCGTGCGGCCGGACCGTGGGTGCCGTCAAGCCCTGTTTGACGCATGGGTAGGCTCGTGCACCTGTTTTCCACAGCAACGGGGGAGTTGCCGACATGGAACCGCTGCACCGGGGCGACCCTCGGTGGATCGGCCCGTACGCCGTCGTGGCCGGGCTCGACGCCGCGACGGGTGACGCGCCGTTCGCCGAGCGCCGCTTCGTCGCACGGAGCCCGGACGGTGACCGTACGGTCCTGGTCTGCCTGCCGTCGGACCACGCGGACCCCGGCCGTTTCCACGCGGAAGCGGACGCCGCCCGGCGGCTGTTCGGCCCCTGGACCGCCACCGTGGACGACGTCCGGGCGGACCCGGACCCCTGGTACACCGTTCCCTACCTGCCGGGCCTCCCGCTGCCCGCGGCGCTCGCCGCGCACGGCGGTCCGCTGCCGGAGCGCACGGTCCGCGCGTTGGGTGCCGCGCTCGCCGAGGCCCTCGCCGCCGTGCACGCGACGGGTGCCTGCCATGCCGGCCTTTCCCCGGCGGCCGTCCTGCTGAGGGCCGACGGCCCGCTGTTGACCGGCTTCGGCGCCCTCCGCGCGGTGGCCCCCGAGTGGCGGGCGGGCCTCGCCTCCGGGACCGTGGCCCCGGAACAGCTCGCCGGGGACGATCCCCTGCCGCCGGGCGACGTGTTCGCGCTGGGCGCCGTCCTGGCGTACGCGGCGACCGGGCACACCGTGCCCGAACGGGACGAGATCCCCGAGGGCCTGCGGCCCGTCATCTCCGCCTGCCTGTCGAGGGATCCGGGGCGCAGGCCTCATATCGGGTCATTGCGTGACCAGTTCGAGCATGTCGCGACGCCCGCCGGATTCGGGCCCGCGCCCGCCGCGTTCGATCCCGCCTCGCCGCCCGCGGGCCCGCGCCCGACCGTCCTCGACGGCGGACCGGGGCGGGCCGCGGCCCTCCTGACCCCGGGCTGGTTGCCCGCCCGGGTCGTCGCCGCCCTCGTCCGGCAGTCCGCCGAGCTGCTCGCCGCCGAGCCGGCCCCGGCCTGATCCCCCTTTTCCCTTCACTTCCTTTCCCTTCCCCGCCCCTCCCGGACAGACAGACTTCCCATGCCCTTTCCCCTCGCTCACGACGATCCCCAGACGCTGGGTGCCCACCGGCTCGTCGCCCGGCTGGGCGGTGGCGGCATGGGCACGGTCTACCTGGCGCGCTCCGCCGGCGGCCGCACGGTCGCGCTCAAGACCGTGCACCCGCGGTACGCGGCCGACGAGGCGTTCCGCACCCGGTTCCGGCTGGAGGCGGACGCCGCCCGGGTGATCGGCGGCCGGTACGGCGCCGCGGTCGTGGACGCCGACCCGTCCGCGCCCGTGCCGTGGCTGGCCACCGAGTACGTGCTGGGCCCTCCGCTGGACGAGGCGGTGGCGCTGTGCGGCCCGCTGCCCGAGCGCACGGTACGGGCGCTGGGCACCGTACTCGCCCGGGCGCTCGGCCAGTTGCACGGCTCGGACGTGGTGCACCGCGACCTGAAGCCGTCCAACGTCCTGGTCGCCGCCACCGGCCCGAAGGTCATCGACTTCGGCATCGCGCGGGCCGTCGGCGACGACCGGCTGACCCGCGCCGGCACCGCGGCGGGCACCCCGGCCTTCATGTCGCCGGAGCAGGCGGCGGGCGGTGAGCACACCTCCGCGGGCGACGTGTTCGCCCTCGCCGGCGTCCTGCTCTTCGCCGCCACCGGCCACGGCCCGTTCGGCGGTGGGCAGCCCGCCGACCTGCTCTACCGCGTCCGGTACGCGGAGCCCGACCTGTCCGGGGCGCCCGCGGCGCTGGAGCCGCTGCTCGCCCGGTGCCTCGACAAGGACCCCAACCGCCGCCCCGGGACCGCCGAACTGGCCGGGCTGCTCGCCGGCGAGGAGGACGAGGACGCGTTCGCCGAGGCTCTGCCCGCGGCACTCCTCGCGGACATCGCCGCGCGCGCGACCGAGGTCTGGCGCATACGGCCCCACCGGCTCCCCGTGCCCCAGGAGATCGCGGACGCCTCGACCGCCCCCGCCCCCGCGGCCCGGACTCCGTCCTCCGGACCGTCCCGCCGCAAACTGCTCGCCCTGGGCGGCGGTTCGGCGCTCGCGCTGGTGGCGGGCGGCGCCGGGGCATGGGCCTGGTGGGCCGGCCGGGACGACGCGTCGAAGCCGAAGCCGACGGCCCGTACCCGTCGTCCGTCCGGCGTCCCCTCCCGCGCCGTGTGGTGGGCCGAGGCGGAACGCACCGACGCCGACTGCCCGCCCATGCCCCTCGGGGGGCTGATCGCGGTCAAGGGCGTCACGGGCATCACGGCCTTCGAAGCGAGGACCGGCGCGAAGCGCTGGACGTCCCGCGTCCTGCAGTCGTACGAGTACACGACGGACGGCAAGCGGATCTACACCTACGCCCCTGACGGCCTCGACGCCATGGGGCTGAAGATCTTCGGGGTCAAGCCGGAGGACGGCAGCCTGGAGATCCTCACCGAGAAGCTCGACGACTTCTCGTCGTCCCCCACGGGCGCCCAGCCGCTGGCCGCCGGCGACGGGGTGATCTATGTGGTCGCCCGCAAGGGGAACGACCCGGACAAGAGCCCCTGGCACTTCCTGGCCCTCGACCTCCGCACCGGCAAGGAACGCTGGCGCCAGGAGATCAAGGCGGGCTATGTGCCCGGGGGTACGACCTTCAGCTTCACCGGCGCCGTGATCGGCGACCACCTCGTCTACACCGGCCAGGTCTTCATGGAGCACGTGAACTTCCTCAAGTCCCGTGGGACGGCGAACGGCAGGAGCGAGTGGGAGTGGAGCCTCCGCCGGCAGCCGAAGGACGCCGGCACCACCCTGAGCAGCGGACAGCTCGCGGCGGACGACCGGCGCGTCTACTACGGACTCACGGAGGTGCTCGCCGTCACCTACGCCGACGGCAAGGTGGCCTGGCAGTTCGGCGCCGGCCGCGACGTGGGGAAGGACGCCCCCAAGGACACCGGGCCGTACGGCCGCCCCGCGGTCCGTGACGGCGTCGTCTACGCGGCGGAGGGCACCCGCGGCATCGTCGCCCTCGCCGCCGACACCGGGAAGCTGCTGTGGGAGACGCCCTTCCGCGACCTCCCGCCCGGCCTCACCATGCCCCCGGTCGTCGGCCGCACCCATCTCTACGTCCACGCGACGAACGGCGCCCACGACGCGGTCGTGGCCGTCGATCTGCGCAGCCACCGGATCGCCTGGCAGATGGACGTGCCGGGACGGGTGGGCGCCCCGCTCACCGCCCACCGCGGCGCCGGGACCGTCGTCTGGACGAGCGGCAACCTCGTCTGCGCGATCCCTCTCGACTGACACCCTGACACCCGACACCAGCGGAGACCTTCCCCATGCATCCCCTCGGCACCGGCGATCCCCTCCGCCTCGGTCCCTACCGGCTCCTCGGCGTCCTCGGTGAAGGCGGCATGGGCAAGGTCTACCTCGGCCGCGACGGCGCGGGGCACACCTGCGCGGTCAAGGTGCTGCGCCCCGAACTGGCCCACGACGCGCACATGTCCCAGCGGTTCGTCCGCGAGGCCCGGGCGGCCCAGGCGGTGACGAGCTCCGGCGTCGCGCGCGTCCTGGGGGCGTGGACGGAGGGCGGACGGCCGTGGATCGCCACGGAGTTCCTGGCCGGGCCCACCCTGGACGAGGCCGTCGAGCGGCACGGCCCCCTCGGTGAACCGGCCGTGCGCGCGCTCGGCGCGGCCCTCGCCGACACCCTGCGCGACATCCACGCCACCGGGCTCGTGCACCGCGACCTCAAACCGTCCAACATCGTGCTCACTTCACAGGGCCCGCGCGTCATCGACTTCGGCATCGCCCGCCCCGAGCACGGCCTCACCCTCACCACCACCGGCGCCATCCCCGTCACCCCCGGCTACGGTGCGCCCGAGCAGACGCTGGGGCAGCGGGTCGGGCCGCCCGGTGACGTCTTCTCCCTGGGCGCCGTCCTGGCCTACGCGGCGAGCGGCCGCCGCGCCTACGACGGGGCGCACGTCGCGGCCGTGCAGTACCAGGTCGTGCACGGGGAGCCCGATCTGACCGGCCTGACCCCGGCGTTGCACGCCCTCGTCGCACCGTGCCTCGCCAAGGATCCCGCGCAGCGCCCCCTCCCGGACGCGGTCGTCGCCGCCTGCGCCCCGCCGAAGGGGGCGGAACGTGCCTGGCGGCGCGGGCCGTTGGCCGAGGCCGTCGCCGAACGCGAGCGGGCCGCCCGCCGGCTGGCCGCCCACACGGGGGTGCCGGACGCACCCTCCGCCCCGAGCCGGCGCCGCTTCGTCGCCGCGCTCGCGGGGGGCGGCACCGCGGCGCTGGCCGCCGCGGGCGGGGGAGCGTGGTGGCTGCTGCGCGAGGACGGGCCCGGGAAGCCGAGGGAGAAGGAGGACTCGCCCGCTCCGCGGCCCTGGGACGCCAGACGCCTGAACGCCGCCGACTACCAGGACGCCGAGCCGCCGACCCCGCTCTGGGGGCCGGTCGGCACGAAGGAGGTCGAACCGCTGATGGTGCCCGTCCACGACCTCCTCCTCATCAGGGAGAGCGAGGAGATCGCAGCGATCGGGGTCAGCGACGGCCAGAAGAAGTGGAGTTGGACCCTCGACGGGATCGGCCGAGCGGACTGCTTCACGCTGCCCGGGGACCTGATCGTGACGGTCCGCCGTGACGACGGCAGCCTGGTGGCGCTCGACCGGCAGCACGGTACGGAGCGATGGAAAGCCGGGATCGGCGCGAAGAACATCGTCGCCGTGGATGACACGGCCGTCTATGTCCTCACCGGCAGGACCAGCCGCGTCACCGATATCACCGCCTATGAATTCGCTACGCGATCCGTCCGGTGGAGCGTACGCGTGCCGGTGAAGGTGGAGGGCGACTTCGGATTCCACGCGGTGGCGAACGGACGGTTGGTGATGTGCAGCGTCAGTGGGGAGGTCGCCGCCCTGGACACCCGCACAGGCAACACGATCTGGGGGAAGCCACAGCAGGGTGACAAGCAGCACCTCGTGCCGGCCGTCTCCGGCGGCGTGGTCTATCTGGGCGGGCGGACCCTGGCGGCGTACCGGCTGGCCGACGGGAAGGAGATGTGGTCCGAGCCCGCCGAGAGCGAGATCAAGGGGGTGCCGGGCTCCTGGAGTTCTCCGACGCTCGACGGCGATGCCCTCTATGCCGCGAACGGCGGGAAGTTCAGCCGCCGCAATCGGCACGACGGCACGGTCGACTGGACGCACACCTTGAAGCACGACGCGCACACCACGCCTGCCATGGTGCAGGGGAATTCGGTCTGGGTCCCCCTGCCGTACGCCGTCACCACCCTGCACAAGGATTCCGGGAAGCCCGCGTGGACCTGGACCAGGGGGAGCGGCGGCGACTGGCGGATGGCGGGAGCCGGCAACCGGGTGTTCCTCTGGCACGACGGAGGCGTGACCGCGATGCCGGTCTTCTGAACCACCCCTCCACGGCGGTCAGTCCATCCGCCGCGCCGCCCCCAGCAGCCCCGCCTCCGGATCCGTCGGACCGGTCGTGACGTACGTACGCGACGCCCGCGTGCACCACAGCGTCACCCCGTCCGGCAGGGACGACAGCGCCTCCACGTCCTCCTGTGGCAGCCCCATCGTCCGGCCGATCTGCACGGCCTCCTCGGGGGCCACCCGCTGGACGCCGACCACGTCCGCGTGGGTCATCAGCCGCGCGGTCGTGGGGCCGGGGTAGGGGAGCAGCGTCAGCACCGACTGCCAGGGCGCGGACCGCACCCGGCCCAGCGGAGGCCGCACCCCGCAGTCGCGGACGACGAGCACCGGGCTGTGCACGGACGGGCCCTGCGGCGGCACCCGGCCGACGTCGTGCAGGGTGATCGACTGCTGGCCCGTGTTGGCCGCCTGCGCGAGCGCGGTCCACAGCTGCTGCCGGCCGCTCTCCACGGCGACCCGCCCGCCCGTGCCGACCGTGCGCAGCGCGATGACCTGCGCCGTCCACGCGCCGCCGACCAGGACCACGTCGAACGGGGCGGGCCGCACCAGGCCGAGGACGGCGGGCGCGCCCTGGGCGTCGGTGCCGATGACCACCCCGTCGTCGCCTACGGGCAGGCCGAGGTCCTCGAACTGGTCGAGCGTCGGCTCGTGCCGCTCGCGGCGGGGGCCGACGAGCCCGAAGCCCGGCCGGGCCGCGGGGGCCGCCCGTCCCGGGGCCGTCGAAGCCCTGTTCAACAGCCGGCCCATCAGCGCGTCCCTCCCAGCGGCAGCGTGGCGAGCACGCCCGGTATCTGCTCGTGGTCCAGCCGGACCAGCCCGACCTTCACCCCGCGCGCCGCCCGCTCCAGCTCGCGCCGGACCTCGCCCAGCTCGTCGGCGCTGCGGCCGCAGACCCGGACGTGGCCGGTGACCGTCGGCGCCTGCGTGCCGCCGCGGGCCCGGCCGCGGCCCAGCGTCAGGCTCATCGTCGTCGACAGCGCGGGCAGCGAGGTGAGCAGGGCGGCCAACTGGGGCAGCGACGCGGCGCCCTGGCCCAGCTGCGGCCAGCGGCTCACCCAGTACGTGGTGTGCCAGCGGTCGTCGCAGCGCCAGGTGCGGGAGGTCTCGGCGGTGCGCCGGGCCCCCGCGCCGTTGCGGCTCGCCTGGGCGGTCGCCGCGGGGTTGACGCTGGCGGCGGTCGAAAGGGCCGTCGTCAGCCCGTCCTCGGAGAGGAGCGTCGCCCGGAACCCGGCGCTCCGGAGCCGGCTCGTCAACTGCCCCGCCGCCCGCAGCGCACAGCGCCGCGCACCGTCCACGCCGCCGCCCCGGGCCGCCACGGCCTCGGGGCACAGCTCGGGGTCGAGCTTGAGCGCGATCCAGGTCATCCGCACCGCGGGCGAACCGGTCAGCGCCTGGAGCGGCGTGTAGTTCCGCGCGGCCAGCGCCTGGGCGGGCAGGTGCGGGGCGGGCGAGGGCAGGGCGCTCTGCACCACCTGCACGGACTCCAGCCGGACATCCGCCACCTCCATCGCGTCCCGCAACAGCCCCAGCGGCAGGGACTTGTCGACCCGCCGCGGGCGCAACGGGGCGTCCACGGCCTCCACCTGGAGGACGACGGTCACGAACGTGCCGTCCCCGACGACGCCGACGGAACGGCCCTCGCGATCGGTGAACGACCCGGTGCGCAGCGCCGGATCGCACTCCACGACGGGGGCCAGCGCGGGCTCCGCGTCCGCCGGAACGGCCGTCGCCGCGCGGCGGGCGCGGCGACGCAGCGCGAGGACGGCGCCGAGCCACTCCGGGACCGGCCGCTGCCGGCGCCGGGCCAGCGCCAGCACCGCCAGCACCAGCGCCACCCCGCCGGCGGGCGCGGCCAGCAGCGGGTCGACGACGTACCCCACGAGCACCAGCGCCGCCGCGACCTCCAGCAGCACCAACTGCTGCAGCCGCACCGGGCCCAGGTTGCCCGGACCGGACTGCCGGCGCAGAGCCGTGCCCTGGACCGATCGCGCCGCGGACGCCATAACCCGCGCACCCCCTCACGTTCACCACGTTCACCACGTCACTGCGAACGTCTGCTGAAAAGCCGTCGGAAGACTTCGGAAGACCTCGGAAGGCCACCGCCGGGACCCCGCCACCGGCCGATGGCGTACCCGGACAGCGGGACCGGATGGTCAACAGGCATAGTAGGGGGCCGGTCTGACAACGCGGACCGTGGGCACGATCCGACCGGCCACGCCGGCGGTCCTGCGGCCGGTTCCGGTGACCGGGCCCGCCAGGCGCCCGGCGACAGGGGGAGTACTTCGGCACATGGCAACACGGCGGGACGAGCTCAACGCCTACACCTTCGCGCGGAAGCGGATGGTCGCCGCGTTCCTTCAGCCCACGGCGGCGGGGTCGGACGAGGCCGCGCCGCGCCCGTTGCGGGCGGTGCTGCCGGGCGTGGTGGTCGGCGCCCTCGTGCTGGCCGGCTTCGGCGCCTGGGGCATCTTCAAACCCAAGGCCCCGGCCGGCTGGTCGGAACCGGGGGCGCACGTCATCGTGGGCAGCAAGTCCACGACGCGGTACGTCGTCCTGGAGACCAAGGGCACCAAGCGCCTGCACCCCGTGCTCAACTTCTCCTCCGCGAAGCTCCTCCTCAAGGCCGAGAAGTCCTCGGTCATCAAGGTCGAGGAGTCCGAGCTGGACAGCGGGCGCATCCAGCGCGGGCCCACCCTGGGCATCCCCTACGCCCCCGACCGGCTGCCCGACGGCGGCGAGGCCGGCAAGCAGAAGAACTGGGCCGTGTGCGAACAGCCCGGCAGCGGCGGGAGGACCGTGCAGAAGGCGGTCTTCCTGCTCGCCGACCGCGAGGCGGCGAAGGCCGGCGGCCGCCGGCAACTCCACGACGGCCAGGCCCTGTACGTCGAGGGCCCCACCGGCGAGCGCTACCTCGTCGACCCCGGCGGCACCCGGCACCTCATCGGCCCGCCCGTCGGCGTCGCCCCCTCCGCGCGCGACCAGGTGCTGCGCCGCTCGCTGTTCAGCGAGGGCGCCCAGCCGCAGAAGGTCAGCAAGGAGTGGCTGGGCACCCTCCACCAGGGCAGCGCCATCACCTTCCCCCGGCTCCCGGGCAGGATCGGCGCCCCCGCCGGCGTCGCCAGCCTCGACCCGCGGCTCGACAAGGTCGGCACCGTCCTCACGGCCGTGGCCGGCAAGGGCATGCAGCAGTACGTCGTCCTGCCCGGCCGGGTCGCAACCCGTCTCCGACCTGGTGGCGCGGCTGCTGCTCACCAGCCCGGACGCGGTGGTGCTCGGCCAGAAACGCCCGCGCCGCCGAGGTCGGGCCGCAGTCCTTCACCTCGTCCCCGGAGTGGTTCTACGGCGACCAGGGCTGGCCGAAGCTCGTCCCGACCCAGGTCAACGACGCGGCCACCGGCGTCCGCACGGTGTGCAACGTGCTGCACGGCGTGGACGACAAGGGCGGCACCCAGCTCACCACCTGGGCCGGAACGAGCTACCCCGCGCAGATCGTGGACGGTGCCACCAGCGCGTACGTCACCCCGGGCAGCGGCCTGCTCTACCGGCAGGTCAACGGCTCCTCGACCAGCGTCGGCTCGCTCTTCCTGGTGACCGACACCGGGCTGCGCTACGCGGTGCAGACCAACAACGACAGCAGCGCGGGCCGCTCGGGCATCGGCGACGACGACCGGTCCAAGGACCCGCAGGAGCGGGCCGCCGAGGTCAACACGGCGCAGATCCGGCTCGGTTACAAGGACGTCAAGCCCGTCCCGGTGCCGGACAACTGGTCCGCGTTCCTGCCCAAGGGGCCCCGGCTCGACGCCAACAGCGCCAGCCAGCCGCAGAGTTCCTGAGGGGCCGCAGATGACAGCACGCAAGGCCGCCGTGGCGCTGCTCACGGCTCTCACGGCCCTCACGACGCTGCCGGGCGCGGCGACCGCCTCCGCCGCCCCCGGCGGCCCCCGGGATGTCACTCGCCGGCAGCGGCGAGTGCACCTTCCCGATGAAGCAGCAGATATCGGGCATGCCATGGGCCCTGCAGCGGGTCGTCTTCGACCGGTTGTGGCAGGACACCAAGGGCAAGGGCGTCCGGGTCGCGGTCATCGACACCGGGGTCGACACCGACAACCCGCAGCTGGCGAGGGCCGTCGACCGGTCCGCCGGCCTCGACCTGCTGCCCAAGGACAAGAACGCGCCCCCGGAGAAGGGCGCGCGCTCCGACGGCACCTACGACCCGGTCGGCCACGGCACCAAGGTCGCCGGGATCATCGCCGCCCGCCCCCGCGAGGGCACCGGCTTCGTCGGCCTCGCCCCGGAGGCCACGATCATCCCGGTCCGGCAGAACGACGAGAAGGGCAGCGGCAAGGCGAGCACGCTGGCCACCGCCATCCGGCACGCCGTCCGCCGGCACGCCCAGGTCATCAACATCTCCCAGGACACCACCAAGGCGATGGCCCCCCGACTCGGACCTGGGCCTCGCGGTCCGGGAGGCCCTGCGCGCGGACGTCGTGGTGGTCGCCTCGGCCGGCAACGACGGGCTCGACGGACAGGTCAAGAAGACCTATCCGGCGGCCTATCCGGGCGTCCTCGCCGTGGCCGCCTCCGACCGCAACAACGAACGTGCGCCCTTTTCCCAGTCGGGCGATTTCGTCGGAGTCGCGGCGCCCGGCGTCGAAATGGTGTCGACCGTGCCGAAAGGCGGGCAGTGCGTCGACAGCGGCACGAGTTTCTCGGCCCCGTACGTAGCCGGTATCGCGGCTCTCCTGCGCGCCAAACACCCCGACTGGAAACAGAACCAGGTCGTCGCGCAGATCGAGCAGACCGCGGAAAGGGCCATCAAGGGCCGCGACAACTTCGTCGGCTGGGGCGTCGCCGACCCGGTGCGCGCCCTCACCGAGGACGAGCGTCCCGTCGACCGCCCCACCCCCGACCGCGCCGTCTCGGCGGGCTACGGCGTCCCGAAACCGGCCGCGCTCACGCTCGGCGAGACGCCGCAGGAACGCGACGAACGCCTTGCCACGTACGCCCTCATCACGGCCGGAGTGCTGATCGCCGCCATCGCCGGCACGGCGGTCGCGCTGCGGGACCATCGCCGCCGACGGGGGCTCGTGAACCGGTCCGCCGGTTGATGTCTGGACCAATGGCCGCCCCATTCGGGACGAACTCGGGCGCGACGCATACAGGTTGGACGTAAACCTGCGAGTGGCTAGAGTGGCAGCCGACAACTTCGATCCGATGCAAAGGGAAGTCATGGGAACCAACGACTTCCACGGGGCATCCGATTCATGGGGGGTAGGTGCGCAATGAGCGGCAAGCTGAAGCTTGAAGACGAAAAACTCGATTCCCTGATCAGGGACCTCGGGCACATGCACGACACGCTCGAGGCCAAGATCAACAGCCTGACCAACGTCGTGCACTCGGTGCAGGGCGTCTGGAAGGGCGAAGCGGCCCAGGCCTACCACGGCCTGCAGGAGCGCGTGAACCAGGACGTGCGCAAGCTGAAGCAGCTCCTGAACTTCACCAAGGAAGCGATGGAGGCGAGCAAGAAGGGCTTCACCCAGGAGGAGTCCGACCGCCTCAACAGCTTCAAGGGCATCGGCGAGGGCGGCGTCACCGGCGCCCTGGGAGCCTTCCACGTCTCCTAGTCGCCCCTTCCCTCAGCCGTAGGACCCGTCAGGAGAAGACCACATGGAGATCACGTACGCCGGCGTGACCGAGGCCGCCAACCAGGTGAAGTCCTCGGCCGACGCCATCAACTCCCAGCTGGAGTCCCTCGACTCCCGCGTCAAGGACGTCGTCAGCCACTGGGACGGTGAGACCCGCGAGGCGTTCCACGCGCGCCACCAGGGCTGGGACGCGAACGTCAAGGACATGCACCAGACGCTGCTGACCATCGCGTCCAAGCTGAACGAGGCCGTGTCCGGCTACAGCGCCAACGACCGCCGTCAGGCGGGCCGCTTCGGCGGCTGAGCCGCGCGTTCCGCGTGAACCGTGGGTGCGGGCGCGGCGGTGCCGCGCCCGCACCCACGGTCTTTGTTTCTCCCTCTGTTGCATCAGGCATTCAGGAGAGGTGCCTCATGGCGTCATCGGACCTGGACGCTTCCGGCGACTCGCTGCAGGGCTTCAAGAAGCGCGTCGACAAGCTGCTCCACGACCTGGACGCGTCCGCCGCGTCGCACCGCACATCAGCAGCCAGAAGGTGCCGCAGGTGGCCTACGGGACCTTCGAGGAGGGCGAGGCCCTCTCGAAGGCGTACGACAAGGTGCACGCGCAGCTGGAGTTGCTCTCCCGCATGCTGGGCGACCAGCTGGAGGCGATGGGCATCGCGGTGGACCTGGCCGACCGCGACTACCGGGGCGAGGACCGCGAACACGCGGCACGCCTGGCCGCGATCCAGAAGCGCTCCGCCAAGGACTGGGAGCAGCAGCAGAAGTGGGCCGCGGAGGCGAAGGGCCTGCGGCCGGAGGAGCAGGAGCACGACCGGTCCCAGCAGCAGCCGCCGTCCGGCACCGTCGGCCAGAAGTGAAGCGGGGGTGACGCGAGATGTCCGCAGAGGGCGGGCCCACGAGCTTCGACGGCATGTCCTTCGAGAACATGCACGCGAGCATGGCCGGAGCCAACGGTGCCGAGATCGCCGCCAAGGGCGAGGCGCTGGTGAAGGCGGAGGGCGAGATCGAGAAGATCGGTAACGCCCTCAAGGCGCATGTGGGCCGGACCCAATGGGCCGGCGAGGGCGGCGACGCCTTCCGCGAATGGGGCGACGCCTTCGCCAAGCAGGTCATCAAGCTCGCGCAGGTGGCCGGTGCCACCGGCCGGCACATGAGCCGTGCCGGAGCCGCGATCAAGACGGCGGCCGACCATATGCCGAAGGCGCCCGAGGGCTCCATGGGGATGTGCTCCGCGGACGCGGGCAAGGAGAAGGCTCGCGTCGAGACGATGGAGAGGGCGAATGGCTCGTGCCCTATGAGCCGTCCGATGGACCGTCCGCCCCAGGGGCCGGGAGTTCGCATTCCGTTGGAACCGCCGGTGCCGTCGGAACCAGTGGTGACGGAAACGGCGCCGGGCGACAGCCCGCCGATGTGTCGCGTTCTGACGGATCTCAAGGCCAGGTGACCGCACCGAAACACGGGCATTCCGGGCTCGACTCGATGGGCAATCCGGTACCGACGCATGACACGACCACGGGCACCTGGGTTGATGGCACCAAGGTGCCTACGGTGCCCGGCCCGACCACTCCGTCGGGGCCGAACATGCCTCCCGCTCCGGCACCTTCACATCACAACGGTACGAATCCCGTCCCTCCGCTGCCTCCGTTGCCGCCTCTGCCGTTGGACCCCTCGGGCCGGGGGAACACGCGACCCGGTGGGCCCGGACGCGTCGGTGGGCCGGGAGGCATGAGGGTTTCTCCGGTGGCCCAGTCGGAAACCGGGGTCATCGGTGGTATGCCGTCTCCGGGACGACAGGGGTCCGTTGCGGGCAGGACTGTCCCGGGAGGGACGGTCTTTCGGTAGCGATCCGCAGCAAACCGGCCGTGGTGCGACCGGATTGCGATATGCCGTGGGGCCCGGCGGTAATGTAAGCGCACCGTCGGGCTCGCAGGGAGCACGTCGCGAATTCACCCCCCGGCGGCAGTGGGCTTCTGCGAGGAGCCAATGCCACCGGTGGCGCGAACGACACCCTGACGAGGCCGGCCCACAGCGCACAGCGCGGGGCGGGGAGCAGCCGCAGTCGCTCGAACCGCCCTGGGTATTTGACAGAGGACGAGGAGACCTGGAGTGCCGGCGGAGCGGACAATGTTCCCCCGGTGGTCCAGTAGGAATCGGATACGACGCCGGATGGTGAGCAGAGAACACGTGAACAAAACGACGATCAGGGGCCCTTGGGGCCGAGCCATGACCGCCGCGTCCGTGCTCTGTTCTCTGCTCGCCGGCGGTGCTGTCACCCGCGTCTCCCGCGAGCGCCGAAACCATGCGGGAGCGCCAGTGGTACCTGGACACGATGCAGGCCGAGCGCATGTGGCAGGTCACCAAGGGCAAGGGCGTGACCGTCGCGGTCATCGACAGCGGAGTCCGCTCTTCGCAGCCCGAGTTGGAGGGCAGACTTCGACCCGGTAAGAGCTTTGTCGATGCCGACCGAAGAGGTGCGGAACGGGGAGGACACCGACTCTCACGGTACGGCCATGGCGACGCTCATCGCTGGTGACGGCGCGGGCGGACAGGGCATCAAGGGCCTGGCGCCCGAAGCCGGCATCCTGCCGGTCAAGGTGGGAAACGGCAGGACCAGTCCGAGCCTGATCGTTGCCGCGATCCGCTATGCGGCGAACTCCAAGGCGCAGATCATCAGCATCTCCATGGGCATCCGGGACTTTTCGATGGGTGAGCAGGACAAGCGAAAGCTCCAGGACGCCGTCGACTATGCCCTGAAACGTGGAAAGCTGATCTTCGCGTCCGCCGGGAACCGGGGCGACAAGGACAACTCCATGTCCTACCCGGCCGCTACCCCGGGGGTCGTGGGAATCGCTTCGGTCGATGCCGACTACAAGACGTCCAAGTACTCGACGCACGGCGCGAACGTGAAACTCGCTGCCCCGGGGGAAAACGTTCCGACGGTTTGCTCCAAGGGCACCGGCTACTGCCGAGGCGGCGGCACCAGCCAGGCAACCGCCATCGCCTCCGCCAGCGCCGCCCTCGTCTGGTCCATGCACCCCAAGTGGACCAACAACCAGGTCCTCCGCGTCCTGATGGACACCGCCGGCAAGCCGACCGACGGCCCCGTCCCCAGCCAGTACATCGGCTACGGCACGATCCGCCCCCGCATCCCCGTCCTGGAGAAGAAGGGCAAGCCGGGCCCGGCCGGCGTCAACCCCCTGACCGAAGGCGCCAAGGCGCCCGACGGCAAGGCGGCGACCGCGAAGCCGACCCCCGTCCTCCGACGGGCCGAAGAAGGCCCACGCCAAGAAGGACAAGGAGAACAACCTCCCCTGGATCCTCGGCGGCGCAGCCGCCATCGCGATCCCCGGGGCCGTCCTCGCCGCCCTCCTCATCCGCCGCCGCAACAGGGCAAGGGCGGCGAAG
Source organism: Streptomyces thioluteus (assembly GCF_039535865.1). NCBI lineage: Bacteria > Bacillati > Actinomycetota > Actinomycetes > Kitasatosporales > Streptomycetaceae > Streptomyces > Streptomyces thioluteus. The sequence continues at coordinate 5,270 of NZ_BAAAXZ010000083.1, read as the reverse complement.
AAGGCTCCGCCCCATGGCGCGCCCCCGTCCCCGCCGCACAGCCCGGGCCCCACGCCCCCCGGCGGACCGTGAACACACGTCGGCCCCTGCCACACGCTCCTCACGGAGCACCGGCAGGGGCCGACGTGCGTACGCCCGAGGGCGCCCTACTCCGCCCGAGGCCCGGACTCCGTCTCCGGCTCGACCTCGACGTCGAACTCGCCATCCCGCACACCCAGTACGAAGGCGTGCCACTCACTGGCCGTGTACCGCAGCACCGTGTCGGGGTCCTCGGAGTTCCGCATCGCCACGGCCCCGCCCGGCAGATAGGCGATCTCGACCCGCTCTTTCGTCGGGCTGTCAGGAGCGCTGAGCCACTCGACACCGGAGATGTCCATGGCGTACAGAGCTTCCGTCTCTTCCTGGGTGGCCATCTGGGGAAAGTCCTTTCGGCACGGATGACGAATCGCCGCCGTCAGGCTACCGGCCCCCGTGAACGCCCATACGTTGCTTGGGAGAAGAAGCCGATCCGCTTCTCGCCAGATGCCATGAAGCCATCCATACCGCCCATTTCGCTTGTTGTGGAGGGCGGTGCGGGGCTTCCCTCGTCCGGCGCCACCTCAAGGCGCTCACATCCCGTTACGGAATTGAGGAAACCGGCCTCCGCTTGCCTAGAGTCATACGCCTTGCCGTGCTGACGCATACTCAACAGGGGGAGCAGGGAGATGGGCGTCGTTCTTCCGGACAAATTGGTCTTTGTCCTGGATCTGATCGGGGTCAACTGGCCGAATGTCGACGAGGACGACTACCGCGACATGGCCAAGTCGCTCCGCAGTTTCGCGGACGACGTGGACACAGGCCGTGGCGACTCCAACGTGGCGCTCAACCGCCTTCTCTCCACCAATCGCGGTGAGATGACGGAGGCGATCGAGGCGCACGTCAAGAAGCTCAACGGCAAGCACCTGCACAACCTCGCCGAGGGCGGGCGCCTGCTGGCCGGCGGCCTCGACGCCGCGGCCGTCGTCGTCGCGGGCGCCAAGGGCGCGGCCATCTTCCAACTCGGCCTATTGGCCACGGAGGTGGCGACGGCCCAGGCGGCCGCCCCGTTCACGCTCGGTCTGTCCGAGCTCGGCGCCCTCGGCGGCGTCGCGATCACCCGCACCGTCGTCAAGCGCATCCTCAAGGGGGCCGCGGAGGCCGCCGCGCAGGAGGTCCTCTCCGTCGTCACGGGGCCGGTGTTCGCGGCACTCGACTCGATGGCCACCGACCTCGTCGTCCAGGTCGTCTCCGAAGGCCTCGGCGCCCAGGACGGCATCGACCTGAAGCAGACGGTCCAGGCGGGCAAGGACAACCTGAAGATTGCCGGCGCCGGTGGTGGCGGCGGTCTGATCCTGGCGAGCGCCGGCGGCGGAGGCGGCGGCAGCGGCGACCTCGTCTTCGACGAGCACGAGCACAACACGTTCACGGGCAAGGTGCACGACCACTCGAAGCACCTGGACGAAAAGGGCGGCAAGCACCTCGGCTCCACCCGCCACCACTTCAGCCGCACCCGCGGCCGCGGTTCCCTCGCCAAGGCGATCGAGGAGGTCGCCGAAAAGGCGATGAAGTCCCTCGACAAGGCGCAGGGCGAACTGACGAAACACCTCGACGACGTCGGCAAGGGCCTGACCGAGGCGGGCAAGGGCCAGAAGAAGCACGACCAGCACGTCGAAGGCGGGATGAAGGGCGTCAAGCACCATGGTTCCGACCAGAAGCCCGCGGACGCGTCCGGTGGGGGCGGAGGCGGCAAGGACGGCGGCGGATCCGGAAGTTCCGGCCATGGCGGCGGATCATCGGCGGAGGCGGGCAGGCCAAGCCGATGGACCCCCAGCCGAAATGGCACGGTCACACGGGAAATGAAACCCGGCACCATCGAGGCGACGCCTTGGACGTCTCGCACCTGAGCCCCGAGCAGCAGCGGCGGGAACTCGGCCGCGAAGCGGGGCGACTTGCGGACAAGGCGGCGGAGAAGGTCGAGTGGCCGAAAGGAAATGTGCCGACCGGAAAGGCCCGTATGCAGAGTGGCTGCTCCGGCGCCCTGCTGCACGATGGAACGATCACTTCACACACCAGCATGCAGCAGAAGAAGATATCGAAGCAGCTCACCGGTGAAAAACGAGACGAAGCCATAGCGGACCAGACTCCTCGTACGCACCCGGTGGTGGCGGATATGTACGAGGACGTGAAGAAGTCCGGAGTTCAGCTGGGGACCGGTCATGGCAAGTGCTCCGAGGTGGCGCTGATATCGGACCGTTTGCACCAGCTCGATCCGACAGGGCAGTCGATCAGGACGGCCGAGGACGCCAGGAAGGCGTTGTCGGGGGCCGTCATCGATACGCGGGCCATTGGCGTCCAGATCGACCCTGATACCGGGGATCAGATTCCCCACGGAGCGCACCAGCCGGCATGCCACTCGTGCAGGCACGTCCTGCCCAAGTTGGGTATCGTTACCCACCGCTAGATCAAGGAACGAGGTCAGGGATATGCCCCCTTATCTTACCCGTGAGGAAATCGATCGCCGGTTGGCGGCGGCTGGTTGGCAGCCCGGGCGCGAGAAGGGTGACGAGGCGGCCGCCGTCATGCAGCAGGCCGTCTCTTCACTTGCCGAGATCGGGTGTTCGGTGAGTCCCTTCCCGGCGGCGGTCGATTTCGTCAAGGAATTCGTCGGACTGAAGGTTCCGTTCCCGGGTGACGCTACGGGCGGGGAATATGTCACCTTCACCGTCAGGTACTTCGAGGAGTCTTTCGCGGAGTCGATTTCCGAACTGGCCGACTGGGTGGAGCAGCCGCTCTTCCCGGTGGCCTATGTCAATCACGACCGTGCGCTGGCCCTCGTGGATCCGCAGGACAGGTATTTCCTGACTCACTGGTCGGGCGACTACTACCTGGGGAAAGGGCCGGTACGAAGCCCTCGCCTGCCTGATGACCGGCCGTCACTACGATCTTGAGGAAGCCGATGTCTGACACTGTTCCCGGCGTCGCCGCCAGCCTGCTCGTCCAGGGCAAGATCTTCAGCATGACGAACCTGACCGGCGAGGGAACTCCCGACCTCCACCCGGCAGTCCAGGAATTCTTCGACTCGCTGCCCGCGGAGCTTCGCGAGCCCTTTATCGGGTACTGCGCGGAATCCGCGCTCGTCTCCGACCAGTTCTGGGGGCTGGACGAGAGCCGGACCGACGGCGGCCGGACCCTCCTCGACGAGGCCGTCCCCCACTTCACCCGGTCCGTGATGATATCCGTCAAGGTCCGTGAGAAGGGCGACCCGAGCACGGGCAGAGCACGCTCCCGTGCCGCTCGTGCACGGCGCTGCTGGAACGCCTGGGAGTGGAGATCGCGGAATCGTGAACAGCGCGGGGCACGAGGCGTTGCGCTCTGCCGGATGGGCTCCGCACAGGGACGGCGGGGAAGACGCGTTGCGCGCCATGCTGGTGGCGGCGCCAGCACCGTTTCACCGTACGGAGATGCCGCCTGGGAACCTTTCCCGGCGCGGAGCGCGCTCTCCGCGAATTCCATGGTCTGACCGTTTCCGCCCGCCGGGGCGGCACGGACGTGGCGGCGACCGGGTGGCGCCGTCGATCCGTCGCCGGCCCGCTTCACCCCTGCGCGCTGCCGCGCAGTTCGGCAGGGACATCGGCGTGCGGCTCTTTCCCTTCGGGCGCACGGACGCCGATGCCTCCGTCCTGATCGACGAGAAGGGCCGGCGTCTTCGCCGTCGACCACGGGCGGTTGGTGGCTCCTCGGAGCCTCCGCCGAAGGGGGCCTGACGGCGCTCAGCGAAGGTCGCGCGCCCCCGGCCGCATCACGCCCCGCTCGCACCACTGGCAACTGGCACGTCTTCCCGCCGAGGACGTCCTGACCGACCTGGTCAGAGACGGCCACATGGTCCCGGTCTACATCCTCCATCGCCACGGCCTTCTGGACGGCCCGCGCCGTCCGCTTCCGCGTGGTCGGGCCTCCGCGGGCACGGCTCCGTCCGCCTGGACGAGGAATTCCCCCTCGCCCCCGGCTCGCTCGACGCGAGTGCTGCATCGCTTCCCTCGACGACATCCGCCGGCCCTCGGCCGCTCCTCTCGTCGCCTCCACCGAGAAGTCCGTCGACCTGCTCCCCGTGTGCTGCGTGCGCACGTGCTCGTGGCCTCCCTCTCCCACCGGCCGGCCAGGGGGCACCAGGGTAATGCGGCATCGCATAGGGAGTGGACGACGTAGTGATCTCGCATGGGTATCGTCCTCAAAGCCATTGGACAAATCAACACGGAGGAGCGGGTAAAAGAAGAGCCTACGTGGTGTATAATGGACAAATAGGATTCCACATGATTCCTGGTTGACAGTAGCCTGGTATCTTCTCACACATGGCATGTATCGCGTCTCGATCTCACGAGAGTCTGATCTGCGGACCCGGGTGGAGGAGGGCAGCCGGCCGTTGCAAGGCAGATGTGCGGATTCGGTCTGGTTGGACTGTTCGGTAGACTCTGGTAAGGCTAAGACGGTGCTGTCTCGGTGGATAGCCAGAAGAGGCGGCCACTAGGGCACTGCGGGCTGTGTAGTCGCTGGTAGTGTTGAGACGATCTTGTCGTCGAGGAGCGATGGCAGACTCGCGTGAGCGAGCCGGGGGCGGAGGGGAATTCCCGTCCAGCGGACGGAGCCGTGCCCGCGAGGCCGACCACGCGGAAGCCGGCGGCGCGGCGTCAGAAGGCCGTGGCGATGGAGGATGTAGACCGGGAGACCACTGTCCCGTCACTGCGACCGAGGTCGGTCAGGACGTCCTCGGCGGGAAGAACGTGCAGGTTGCCGGTGGTTGGCAGGCGGGGCGTGAGCGGGGACCTGGGGCGGCGACTCCGTTCGCTGTTAGCCGCCGTCATGTGCCCCCCGTCGGCTGGAAGGCTCCGTAGGGCACCAACCGCCGTGGTCGACGGCGAAGAGCCGGCCCTTCTCGTGTCGATATCAGGACGGGGCATCCGGCGCTCCTCGTGCGGTGGGCCCGAAGGGAAAGAGCCGCACGCCGATGGTCCCTGGCCGAACTGGCGCGGGCAGCGTCGCAGGGTGAAGCGGGGGGCCGCGACGGATCGACGGCGCACCCTTCGCCCCGGCCACGGTCCCGTGCCGGCCGTTACGCCGCTCGGGCGGAACCGGTCATACCAGGGAACTTCGCGAGAGTGCGCGCGTCGGCGCCGCCGGGAAGTTCCCGAGCGGCATTCTCCGTACGGTGGAAACGGTGCTGGGCCGCCACCAGCCATCGGGTGCGGCGCAAGGCG
>NZ_BAAAXZ010000082.1:0-27156 GCF_039535865.1 Streptomyces thioluteus | reverse complement strand
GAGAGATCGACCGCCGGCGCTTCCTCCAACTGGCCGGCGGGACAGCCGCCTTCGCCGCCCTGTCGGAGAGCATCGCCCGCGCCGCCGCCATCCCCGCCGGCCACCGCACCGGCAGCGTCCGGGACGTCGAGCACATCGTCGTCCTCATGCAGGAGAACCGGTCCTTCGACCACTACTTCGGCTCACTGAGGGGGGTGCGCGGATTCGGTGACCCGCATCCCGTGACCCTGCCGAGCGGGAAGTCCGTGTGGCACCAGTCGGACGGGGTCCGGGAAGTCCTGCCGTTCCGGCCCGCGGCGGACAACCTGGGGATGCAGTTCCTCCAGGACCTCAACCACGACTGGGCGGGCGGGCAACGCGCCTTCAACGGCGGCAAGTACGACCGGTGGGTGCCCGCCAAGACCGCGACGACCACCATGGCGTACCTCACGCGCGAGGACATCCCGTTCCACTACGCGCTCGCCGACGCGTTCACCGTCTGCGACGCGTACCACTGCTCGTTCATCGGCTCCACCGACCCCAACCGCTACTACATGTGGACCGGGTACACGGGCAACGACGGCAAGGGCGGCGGCCCGGTCCTCGGCAACGAGGAGGCCGGCTACGGCTGGACGACGTATCCCGAGCGCCTGGAGAAGGCCGGGATCTCCTGGAAGATCTACCAGGACGCCGGTGACGGCCTCCGACGCCGCCGGCCACTGGGGCTGGACCGGCGACCCCTACATCGGCAACTACGGCGACAACTCCCTGCTCTACTTCGACGCCTACCGCAACGCCAAGCCCGGCGACCCGCTCCACGAGAAGGCCCGCACCGGCACCAACGCCAAGAAGGGCGAGGGCCTCTTCGACGTCCTCAGAGCCGACGTGAAGGCCCGCCGACTGCCGCAGATCTCCTGGATCGCCGCCCCCGAGGCCTTCACCGAGCACCCCAACTGGCCCGTCAACTACGGCGCCTGGTACATCTCCCAGGTCCTGGACGCGCTCACCTCCGACCCCGAGGTGTGGAGCCGGACGGCGCTGTTCATCACCTACGACGAGAACGACGGCTTCTTCGACCACGTCGTCCCGCCGTACCCGCCCGCGAACGCGGACCGGGGACGCTCCACCGCGGACGTGACGGCCCGACCTCTTCAAGGGGAACCTCGGGCACGTCGCCGGCCCCTACGGGCTCGGCCAGCGCGTGCCGATGCTCGTCGTCTCGCCCTGGAGCACCGGCGGTTACGTGTGCTCCGAGGTCTTCGACCACACCTCGATCATCCGCTTCATGGAGCACCGCTTCGGCGTGCGCGAGCCGAACGTCTCGCCCTGGCGGCGGGCCGTGTGCGGCGATCTGACCTCGGCCTTCGACTTCAGCCGGGCCCGTACGACACCGGCCGCGCTGCCGTCCACGGCCGGGTACGCGCCGAAGGACCGGGAGCGCCACCCCGACTACGTCCCCAAGCCGCCCGCCGTCGGCGCCCTCCCCCGGCAGGAGCCGGGCACGCGGCCCGCCCGGCCGCTGCGCTACGCCCCGTTCACCGACGCCGTGAGCGACGCGTCGACGGGCCGGATCACCCTGACGTTCGGCGGCGGCGCGGAGGCGGGCGCCCAGTTCCTCGTCACGTCCGGCAACCGGACGGACGGGCCGTGGACCTACACCGCCGAGGCCGGCAAGCAGATCGCGGACACCTGGAACTCGGCGTACTCGCACGGCGTCCACGACCTGACGGTGCACGGCCCCAACGGCTTCTTCCGGACGTTCCACGGCGAGGGGAAGAAGACCGGCCCCGAGGTGACGGGCCCGCCACGTCGCGGCCGGCGGGCATCTGGAGCTGACCCTGACGAACCCGGGCCCGCGCCCCTGGCACGCCACGGTGACCTGCGCGTACGGCGCCCCGGCCGAGACCTTGACGGTGGGCGTCGGCGCCACGGTGCGGCACGTGGTGCGGCCGCGCGCCGCCGGGCGCTGGTACGACGTGACGGTGACCTCGCAGGAGGACCCGGCCTTCCGGCGCGGTTTCGCCGGGCACGTGGAGACGGGGACCCCGGGCGTGAGCGACCCGGCCCTCGGCCGACGCTAGTCACAGCTCCGGCCACCGGCCCGTACGCCACAGGCTGGTGATCGCACGGGCGATCTCCCGGGACTCCGGCGCGGTGACGCGGCCGGGGTCCCCCGCCGGCTGCCGCGAGGTCGTCGAGGAACCGCCCCACCGCCGGCCGGCCCAGCCGGGCGAGGGTGGTGGCGTGGTGACACCCCACCAGTCCGGTGGCGCGCAGCTCACCCTCGTCCCGCCCGGTCAGCCGGGCGGACAGGGCGAGGAAGCCGGGGTGTTCGTCGCGCTCTGCGCCCGTTTCATGTTCCACGTCCGCTTTCCCCCTTCTGTCGACGGTCGTCCTTGTAGCGAAACTCCCTCGGCGGGAAAAGGGGTTGCCCCGCGGCCGGGAGCGGAATCCGTCCCACCGCGAGGGGAATACCCCGCCGAACCACGGGCAGGAGCCGCGACACACACCCGACAAGGAGGGCGCACGTGACCAGCACAGGTGCGACGCGACCGGCGACTGCCACGCGGAACCGCACTGCGACGTGCGGGCCCGCCGGTGACGGTCTGCCGCAGGTGGACGACGCGGGAGGCATCGACCCGCGTGACGCCCGGGCCCTGACCTCCCTCTTCCTGAACCGCCTCGCGGTTCTCGAGGAGGGCACGCACGAGTACCAGTACGTCCGCAACACGCTCATCGAGATGAACCTCTCCCTGGTGCGCTTCGTCGCCGGCCGCTTCCGCAACCGGGCGGACCAGATGGAGGACATCGTCCAGGTGGGGACGATCGGACTGATCAAGGCGATCGACCGGTTCGACCTGACGCGCGAGGTCGAGTTCACCACCCTCGCCATCCCGTACATCACGGGCGAGATCAAACGCTTCTTCCGCGACACCAGTTGGGCGGTCCACGTCCCCCGCAGACTCCAGGAACTGCGCGTCGAGCTCGTCAAGGCCGCCGAGGAGCTCTCCGGCCGGCTGGGCCGCTCCCCCACCGTGCGGGAACTGGCCGACGCGCTGGGCCTGTCCGAGGAGGAGGTCATCGAGGCCCGGGTCGCCAGCAACGGTTACACCGCCCACTCCCTCGACGCCCCGGCCGAGACCGGCCCGCGCGGCCCCGACCGCCCGCGCTCGTGGTCCGACCGCATCGGCACCACCGACGCGAGCCTGGAGAAGGTCGAGTCGCTCCAGGACCTCAAACCGCTCATCCGTGAACTCGACGACCGCGAGCGCCTGATGCTGGAGCTGCGCTTCGGCCAGGAGCTGACGCAGTCGCAGATAGGCGCCCGCCTGGGCATCTCCCAGATGCACGTCTCCCGGCTGCTGGCCCGCACCCTCGCCCGGCTGCGCACGCGCATGCTCGCCCAGGAATGACGCACGGCCCGGACCTCCGGCAGGGTTGACCGCGCGCTTCCGGGCGAGGCGTGGGGAAAAGCCCCCCGGAACGGAGGTCCACGATGAAGGAGAACAACTGGCGCGAGGACGCCGCGTGCCGCACCGAGGATCCCGACCTGTTCTTCCCGGTCGGCTCGGGCGCCCCCGCCCTGGCCCAGGCGGACGGCGCCAAGTCGGTCTGCCGGCGCTGTCCGGCGCGCGAGCCGTGCCTGCGCTGGGCCCTGGCCACCGGCCAGGAGTACGGGGTGTGGGGCGGCGCCACGGAGGCGGAACGGAAGGCGCTGCGCCGGGGGGAGCGAACGGCACCGCGTGGGTAGCACTCCTCGGGACGGCAATCCCGGCGCACGCGCCTGAACGGAGCGCGTACCGCCGGGCCCCGCGGGGAACGAGGTGACGCTGTGAACCACAGGACGGCCGCGGACGAACCGTTCGTCCACCCCGCGCTGTTCTACCGGGATCCGGACGAGTACCTGTCCGGCGTCGGGGCCTTCGTCCGCGCGGGTCTCGCGGCGGACGAGCCCGTGGCGGTGGTCGTCCCCCGCGTCAACCTGGAGCTGCTCCGCGGTGAACTGGGCGCGGACGCGCCGTCGGTGCGGTTCACGGACATGGAGGAGGCCGGCCGCAATCCGGGCCGGATCATTCCCCGGGTGCTGCGCGCCTTCGCGGACGCGCATCCCGGCCGGCGGGTGCGCATCGTCGGCGAACCCGTCTGGGCCGGGCGCTCGTCCGCGGAGTACCCGGCGTGCGTGCAGCACGAGGCCCTCATCAACCACGCCTTCGCCGGGCGGCCGGTGACGATCCTGTGTCCGTACGACGCGTCCCGGCTCACCCCCCGGGCGGTGACCGACGCGTACGCCACGCATCCGTTCGTCATCGACGGCGGACGCGGCGCGCCGAGCGCCTCCTACGCCCCGGACCACATGGTCTCCGCCTACAACCAGCCACTGCCGGGCCCGCCGGAGGCGACGGACGTCCTGTCCTTCGACTTCGACGACGCGCTGCTGCCCGATGCCCGGCACATGGTGGTGGCGCGGGCCGAGTCGCTGGGTCTGGCCCCGGCGCGGCGGGTCGACCTGGCGCTGGCCGTCGGCGAGCTGACCGCCAACAGCGTGGTGCACGGCGGGGGAAGAGGCACCGTGCGCGTCTGGGCGGAGGACGGCCATGTGGTGTGGGAGGTGCGGGACGGCGGTCACATCCGCGACCCGCTGGCCGGCCGCCGCCCGGCCCGGCCGGGACTGCCCGGCGGGCGGGGGCTGCTGCTCGTCCACGCGCTCAGCGACCTGGTGCGCACGCACACCGGCCCGGACGGCACCACGACGCGGTGCCATCTGCGGCGCGCGCCGTCCCCGTGACCTCGCGAGCCCCGGCAAGCGGGTGAACCTCGCCGGGTTCGGTTGCGGCCGCGGAGGGAGCGGGCGAACGTGAACGGGCGCCCGTCATCCGGGACGTGGCGCGCGAATCCGACGAATGCCGATGAAAGACGAAAGCGGAGTAGATGAAGCGCATTGCTGTGAGAAGCCGTTGGTCCCTGCGCGCGGTCGTGGCGGCGGTCGGCGTCGCGGCCCTGTTCACCGCCACGGCGCCCCCGGCGTCCGCGAATTGGGGGGGGCTGCTCGGGCCAGACCTGTCTGGAGGTCGAGGGCTCGGGGCTGTACGTGGCACGGCTGACGGTCACCCCCGCACCGGGGTCCAAGTTCTACGGCCGCTTCCACCTCACCGGCCCCGGCCTCAAGGGCGAGAGCGCGTTGATGAACTGGCACAAGGGCTCGCGGTACGGCGTCGGGGTGGGCCACGGGGTGAACAACCACACCAAGTTCTGCGCCGAGGGCTGGGAGCACGACGCCTCCGGGGCCGCCAAGCGGCCCGTCGGCCGGGCCTGCGTGGACGTCCACATGTGACGTGACGGGGGCGGCGGCCGTCGGCGGCCGCCCCCTCAACCCCCGTACGACTGCAGCTCGATGAGGTTGCCCTCGGGGTCGCGGACGTGGGCCGTCCGCAGGGAGGGGCCCCACTCGGGGCGGTCGGCGGGGCGGGCGGCGGCGCTGCCGCCGTGCCGCAGGCAGAGCGCGAAGCCGGAGTCGACGTCCGTGACGCGGCTGACGAACATGGTCCGGTCCTGGGCGGCGGGCGGTTCCGCGGGGAGGCCGGACGTGCCGAGGGCCTCGGCCATGGCGGCGCGGTCGAAGAGCATGAGGAGGCCTTCGCCGTCGAGGTCCCAGTGGGCGTACGGGCCGTCCTCGGTGCCCTGGACCAGCCGGGCGCCGGCCAGTTGGGGCAGGACGGCGGCGTAGAAGCGGAAGGTGTCGGCGAAACGCGAGACGAGCAGGCGGGGGTGCAGGGCGTCCACGGGAACCCCAATCGTGGGTTGCAACCAATGATGGGTGCCAACCTACAATAGTGGCGTGACCGAGACACCCCCCAGCCTCACGTCCCTGACGACCTATCTCCTCTCCCGCGTCGGCAAGGACGCCCGCGGCCGGACCGCCGCCCGGCTGGCCGAACGGGAGCTGCGCATGTGGCACATGGCGGTCCTGGCGGCGCTCACCGATTTCGGCCCCCACCCGCAGCGCGACCTGGCCACGCGGCTCTCGATCGACCCCAGCGACATGACGAAGGTCCTGGACGACCTGGTGGCCCGGGGCCACGTGGAACGCACCCGCGACCCGCACGACCGCCGCCGCTTCTCGGTCGCCGTCGGCCCCGCGGGGAAACGGGAGTTGACGCGGCTCACGGCGGAGGCACGCGCCGTGCAGGACGAGATCCTCGCCCCGCTCGACGCGCGGGAGCGCGAGCGGCTCCACGCGCTGCTGGCCAAGGTCTTCGCGCATCGGGGCGGACGCTGAGAGGACGGCGCCGCCACGCGCGGAGGCCACCGGGCGCAACCCGCGCCGGCCGTCCGGCGTCCTGTACGAAGCCGTACCATCGCGGCTCGTGAATCGCTCGTGAACAGCAGGAAGGACCGGAATCGTGGGTGCAGGGGACGGCATAGGCAGGACGGCGGCGCCGCGGGGGCTGGTGGACCTGCGCGGGCACGAGCGGGGGCCGGAAGTGCTGGCGTACCCGGCCGGGGCCGTGGTCGTCGTCTCCGGCCTGCCGGGCAGCGGCAAGAGCACCCTGCTGCGCCGGTGGTCCGGGGCCGGTCGTGTCGTCGATCCCCGCGACGTCCACGTCGCCTGCGAGTCCGTGATGCCGGACTTCCTGCCGTACGCGGTGTACCGCCCGTGGGCGCGGGCGCGCCACTTCCGGCGGCTGCGCGCGGGCGTCCGCGCCGGCGGTCCGCTCCTGGTGCACGACTGCGGCAGCCGCGCGTGGATGCGCCGTTGGCTCTCCCGCACCGCCGGGCGCCGAGGCCGTGAGCTCCACCTCGTCCTGCTGGACGTCGGCCCGGCCGAGGCCCTGGCCGGGCAGCGCGCCCGCGGCCGCCGCACCCGCTCCCAGGTCTTCACCCGCCATCACCGCGGCCTGTCCCGCCTCCTGTCCGCCCTGCCGGCCCCCGGCACGACGCCCCACGAGGGCCGCCCCGTTCCGCCGGCCGTGGCGGAGGCGGCGTCCGTGGTCCTGCTGGACCGCGCGACGCGGGAGCATGTGAGGACCGTGACGTTCGGGAGGTAGCCCGTCGTCCGACATGCGGCCGCGAGGGGCGAAGCCGAACCCGTCGTGCCCGTCCCGGCACCCGCCCGATACCCGTCGTACCGAGGTGCCAGGCCCGACTTGGCTCCCCGGTACGAGGCCCGGCGCCGGGCCGGCTCCCTACCTTCCCTCCAGCACGCGCACCTCCGCGCGGCCCCCTGGAAGGAAGCCCCATGTCCGGACCACGCACCCTGGCCCGCGCCCTCGACGCGGCGACCCCGCCGGACCGCGACCGCGCGCGCTCGACGCCCTGCGGGCCGTCGCGATCCTGGGGGTCGTCCTGGGCCACTGGCTGGTCACCGCGCTGGTCGCGGGTGACGGCGCGCTCGGCGGCGCGAGCCCGTTGCAGCACATGCCGTGGCTGACGCCGGTCTCCTGGTTGTTCCAGACGCTGGCGCTGTTCTTCTTCGTCGGCGGCGTCTGCGGTACCCGCAGCCACGCCGCCGCCCGTGCCCGGGGCACGGCGTACCGGACCTGGCTCGGCGGCCGGCTCGCCCGGCTCGGGCGGCCGGTTCTCGCGCTGCTCGCCGTCTGGGCGGCGGCCTGCGGCATCGCCCTGGCGTGCGGCGGAAGCGAAGTTCACGATGCCCGGGCCAACACCGTCGCATCCGGGCCCGGCCGTACGGCATAGTGTTGTCTGCGCGCGTTGCCGATCAACGAATCGGGCACGGCGGGCGAACCATCCCGGGTCGTCTAATGGCAGGACAAATGATTTTGGTTCATTGAATGAGGGTTCGATTCCTTCCCCGGGAGCTGTGCACCGCGTCACGCATCGGGTCCTGACCGTCCAGGTCAGGACCCTTCGGCGTTCCGGGCCCCGTACGCACCGGTATCCTGCGGGTGTCACCCCCTCGAACCCTCGAAGCCGAAGGGCCCACCCGTGAGCGCCAACCGCCCGGCAGCCGTCGTCGTTCTCGCAGCGGGTGAGGGCACCCGCATGAAGTCGGCCACCCCCAAGGTCCTGCACTCGATCTGCGGCCGGTCCCTCGTCGGGCACGTCGTCGCCGCCGCCCGCGAACTGGCGCCCGAGCAGCTCGTCGTGATCGTCGGGCACGCCCGCGAGCAGGTGGCCGCACACCTGGCCGAGATCGACCCGGCCGTCCGCACGGCCGTCCAGTACGAGCAGAACGGCACCGGCCACGCCGTGCGCATGGGCCTGGAGGAGCTGGCCCGCGAGGGCGTCCGCCCCGAGGGCACCGTGATCGTCGTCTGCGGCGACACCCCGCTGCTCACCGGCGCGACCCTGGCCCGCCTCGCGGACGTCCACGCCGCCGACGGCAACGCGGTGACCGTGCTCTCGGCCGAGGTGCCCGACTCCACCGGCTACGGGCGGATCGTGCGCGACGCCGCCACCGGCGCGGTGACCGCGATCGTCGAGCACAAGGACGCGACCGACGGGCAGCGGGCGATCCGCGAGATCAACTCCGGGGTGTTCGCCTTCGACGGCGAGCTGCTGGCGGACGCGCTGGGCAAGGTCCGCACGGACAACAGCCAGGGCGAGGAGTACCTGACGGACGTCCTCGGCATCCTGCGCGAGGCCGGCCACCGGGTCGGCGCGGCGGTCGCCCCCGACCACCGCGAGATCCTGGGCATCAACAACCGCGTCCAGCTCGCCGAGGCCCGCCGGCTGCTCAACGAGCGGCTGCTGCACGAGGCGATGATGAGCGGCGTGACCGTGGTGGACCCGGCGACGACCTGGGTGGACGTCACGGTGACCTTCGAGCCGGACGCGTTGGTGCACCCCGGCACCCAGCTGCTGGGCGAGACCCACATCGCCACCGGCGCCGAGGTCGGCCCGAACTGCCGCCTGACGGACACCGCCGTGGGCGCGGGCGCCCGGGTGGACACCACCGTGGCGGACTCCGCGCTGATCGGCGAGCGGGCCAACGTCGGCCCCTTCGCCTATCTGCGGCCGGGGACGAAGCTCGGCCCCAAGTCGAAGGCCGGCGCCTACGTCGAGATGAAGAACGCCGAGGTCGGCGAGGGCACCAAGGTGCCGCACCTCTCCTACGTGGGCGACGCCACCATCGGCGAGTACTCCAACATCGGCGCCGCGAGCGTCTTCGTGAACTACGACGGTGTGAACAAGCACCACACCACGATCGGCTCGCACTGCCGCACCGGATCGGACAACATGTTTGTGGCTCCGGTCACGATCGGGGACGGCGCGTACACCGCCGCCGGCTCGGTCATCACCAAGGATGTGCCCCCGGGTTCGCTGGCCGTCGCACGAGGGCAGCAGCGGAATATCGAGGGCTGGGTGGCGCGAAAGCGCCCCGGTAGCGCGGCCGCACAGGCCGCTTCCTCCGCTCTCCAGGAGCACGACGGGGAGCAGTGACCGTGACACGGTCCCGCCGATCGGGGCGTACCGTGATAAGCGCACACAAAGCGACATCCAAGGAGACTGTGCTGTGACCGGGATCAAGACGACCGGCGAGAAGAAGCTGATGCTCTTCTCCGGCCGCGCCCACCCCGAGCTTGCCGAGGAGGTCGCGCACCAGCTGGGCGTCGGCCTGGTCCCGACCAAGGCGTTCGACTTCGCGAACGGTGAGATCTACGTCCGTTTCCAGGAGTCCGCGCGCGGCGCCGACTGCTTCCTGATGCAGAGCCACACGGCTCCCATCAACAAGTGGGTCATGGAGCAGCTCATCATGGTCGATGCTCTGAAGCGGGCCTCGGCCCGGAGCATCACCGTGATCGTGCCGTTCTACGGCTACGCCCGGCAGGACAAGAAGCACCGCGGCCGCGAGCCGATCTCGGCCCGTCTGATCGCCGACCTCTTCAAGACCGCCGGCGCCGACCGGATCCTCACGGTCGACCTGCACACCGACCAGATCCAGGGCTTCTTCGACGGCCCGGTGGACCACCTGTTCGCGCTGCCGCTCCTGGCGGACTACGTGGGCGCCAAGGTGGACCGCGACAAGCTCACCGTCGTCTCCCCGGACGCCGGCCGCGTGCGCGTCGCCGACCGCTGGTGCGACCGCCTCGGCGCCCCGCTGGCGATCGTGCACAAGCGCCGTGACAAGGATGTCGCCAACCAGGTCACGGTGCACGAGGTCGTCGGTGACGTGAAGGATCGTGTCTGCGTACTGGTGGACGACATGATCGACACCGGTGGCACCATCTGCGCCGCCGCGGACGCCCTGTTCGCGCACGGTGCCGCGGACGTCATCGTCACCGCCACGCACGGTGTGCTCTCCGGCCCGGCCGCGGACCGGCTGAAGAACTCCAAGGTCAGCGAGTTCGTCTTCACCAACACGCTGCCGACGCCGAACGAGCTGGAGCTCGACAAGATCACGGTGCTCTCGATCGCGCCGACGATCGCCCGCGCCGTGCGCGAGGTGTTCGAGGACGGCTCGGTCACCAGCCTCTTCGACGAGCAGGCGTGACGATCGCGTAGATCGATTTAGAGTGCGGCCTCCCCGCCGGGTAGACTCCTCGAGTTGCTCGGCGAGGGAGGCCGTATCCATGTGATGCGGCGGTCCGTTATCGACGCGCTCTTCGTAGCAGGCCGTTCGTGGGCCGGGTGACCCTGTCCACCGACATGACCTCCGAGGAGTGCACCATGGCCGAGATCAAGCTCGCCGCCGCCGTCCGCACCGAGTTCGGCAAGGGCTCCGCCCGCCGCATCCGCCGCGCCCACCAGGTTCCGGCCGTCGTCTACGGCCACGGCTCCGAGCCGGTCCACGTGTCCCTCCCGGGCCACGACCTGATGATGGCGCTCAAGACCCCCAACGTCCTGCTCTCCCTGGACATCGAGGGCCGCGACGAGCTCGTCATCCCCAAGCAGGTCCAGCGTGACGCGCTGAAGGGCTTCCTGGAGCACGTCGACCTGCTGGTCGTCAAGCGCGGCGAGAAGGTCACCGTCGAGGTTCCGGTCCACACCGAGGGCGACCTGGCCCCGGGCGGCAACCTGCTCGAGCACACCCTGACCGCCCTGCCGGTCCAGGCCGAGGCCACCCACATCCCCGAGGCCGTCACCGTCTCCGTCGCGGGCCTCGAGGCCGGTGCCTCCGTCCTCGCCAAGGACGTCGTCCTGCCGGCCGGTGTCGAGCTGGCCGTGGACGCCGACGCCGTCGTCCTGCACGTCGTCGCCGGCCAGGCCGCCGCCGCGGACGACGCCGAGGGCGCCGAGGCCTGAGCCTCGCGCTGAGCCTCGTTTTTCTTCCGGCCGCCGCCCCGCTCCTGACCCGGAGCGGGGCGGCGGTTGGCGTATGAAGGAGACATGCGGATGACGGACGGCAGCAGCACGAGCCCCTGGCTCATCGTGGGCCTGGGCAACCCCGGCCCCGAATACGCGGGCAACCGCCACAACGTGGGCTTCATGGTCGCCGATCTGCTCGCGGAGCGGATCGGGGCGAAGTTCAAGGCGCACAAGGCGGGGCGGGCGCAGGTCGTCGAGGGACGGCTGGGCGCGCCGGGCCCGTCGAGCCGGCGGGTGGTGATCGCCAAGCCGATGTCGTTCATGAACCTGTCCGGGGGGCCGACGACGGCCCTGCGGGACTTCTACAAGGTGCCGGTGGAGCGGATCGTGGCCGTCCACGACGAGCTGGACATCGACTACGGGCAGCTGCGGCTGAAGGTGGGCGGCGGCGACAACGGCCACAACGGGCTGAAGTCGATCACGAAGGCGCTGGGCGCGGACTACTGCCGGGTGCGCTTCGGCATCGGGCGGCCGCCGGGGCGGATGCAGGTCGCGGACTTCGTGTTGAAGGACTTCTCGTCGGCGGAGCGGAAGGAGCTCGCGTACGAGGTGGACCGGGCGGCGGATGCGGTGGAGTCGTTGATCGTGGACGGGTTGGAGCGGGCGCAGGGGACGTACAACTCGTAGGGCTTCGCGGGGGATTTGCCCCTCCCCGCCCTTTCACCGTTTCTTCCGGGGCTCCGCCCCGGGAGAAACGGTGAAAGGGCGGGGAGGGGCAAATCCCCTGGTCTCAGCCCGTGTTCCGCAGGCCCGCCGCCACCCCGTTCACGGTCAGCAGGAGCGCGCGCCCCAGCAGCGGGTCCGGGGCCTCGCCCCGTTCCGCCGTCTCGCGCTGCCGGTGCAGCAGGGTGACCTGGAGGTAGGAGATCGGGTCGAGGTACGCGTCCCGGATGTGGAAGGTCTGGCGCAACACGGGGCTCGCGTCGAGGAGTTCACGCTCGCCCGTGATGCGGAGCACCTCCTGCACCGTCAGCTCGTGCTCGGCCTTGATCGCGTCGAAGACGTGCTTGAGCTCGTCGGGGACGAGCGTGTCGACGTAGTGCTGCGCGATGCGCAGATCCGTCTTGGCGAGCGTCATCTCCACGTTGGAGAGGAAGTTCTGGAAGAAGTGCCAGTGCTCGTGCATCTCGTCCAGGACCGTGTCGAGCCCGGCCTCGCGCGCCGCCTTGAGGCCCGAGCCGACGCCGTACCAGCCGGGGACGATCTGCCGGGACTGGGTCCAGCCGAACACCCAGGGAATGGCCCGGAGTCCGTCGAGGCCCGCGCCCGAGTCGGGGCGGCGCGACGGGCGGGAGCCCAGGTGGAGCTCGGCGAGCTGGTCCACCGGCGTGGAGGCGAAGAAGTACGCGGGCAGGTCCGGGTCCTCCACCAGCCGCCGGTACGCGGCGTGCGCGGCGTCGGAGACGGTGTCCATGGCCGCGTCCCAGCGGGCGAGCGCCTCGTCGGACTGGCGCGGTGAGGTGTGCAGGGCGGACGCCTGGAGCGTGGCGGCCACGGTCAGCTCCAGGTTCTCCCGGGCGAGCGCCGGGATGAGGTACTTGTCGGAGATGACCTCGCCCTGCTCGGTCACCTTGATCTCGCCGTCGAGCGTGCCCCACGGCTGGGCGAGGATCGCGTCGTGGGTGGGGCCGCCGCCGCGGCCCACCGTGCCGCCGCGGCCGTGGAAGAGCCGCAGCCGGACGCCGTAGCGGTGCGCGACGTCGCGCAGCCGCCGCTGGGCGCGGTGGATCTCCCACTGCGAGGTGGTGATGCCGCCGAACTTGGAGGAGTCGGAGTAGCCGAGCATGACCTCCTGGACGTCCCCGCGCAGCGCGACCAGGCGCCGGTACGAGGGGTCGGCGAGCATCGCGTCGAGGATGACGTCGGCCGCGCGCAGCTCGTCCGTGGTCTCCAGCAGCGGGACGATGCCGATCTTCGCCCAGCCGGCGTGCAGGTCGACCAGCCCGGCCTCGCGGGCGAGGACGGCGGCCGCGAAGACGTCGTCGGCGCCCTGGCACATGGAGATGATGTAGGACTGGATCACCTCGGGGCCGAAGCGCTCCAGCGCCTCGCGAACGGTGTGGAAGACGCCGAGGGTCTTGGCGCCGGCCGCGTCCAGCGGCGCGGGGCTGGGCGCCAGCGGACGGCGGGACCGCAGCTCCTTGGCGAGGAGCCGGCCGCGGTACTCGCGCGGCATGTCGGCGTACCGCCAGGACTCCTCGCCGAGCCGGTCGAAGAGCTGGCCGAGCGCGTGGTGGTGGGCGTCGGCGTGCTCGCGGACGTCCATGGTGGCCAGGTGGAGGCCGAACGCGGCGAGGGTGCGCAGGGCACGCTCCACGCGGCCGTCGGCGATGAGCCCGCCGCGGTGGGTGCGCAGCGAGTCCTGGATCAGCTGGAGGTCGGCGAGCAGGTCGGCGGTGCCGAGGTAGTCGCGGCCCTCCTGGTGCGGGGTGTCGCGGGCCAGCCGCTCGCGGGTGTTGAGGAGCTTCTGGCGGATGCAGGTGGCCTTGAGCCGGTAGGGCTCCTCGGCGTTGAGCCGCTTGTAGCGCGGGCTGATCTCGGGCAGCAGCTCCAGGTCGCGCTGGAGCGAGGTGAGCAGCTCCTCGTCGGCGCCGCTGTTGCGGATGGAGTTGGAGAGGGCGACGCGCAGCTCGTCGACCAGGTCGACGGCGTCGGTGATGCCGTGCTCGTGCTGGAGGATCAGCACGTCCCAGGTGACCTGCGGGGTCACGTTGGGGTTGCCGTCGCGGTCGCCGCCGATCCAGGTGCCGAAGGTCAGCGGGCGGGTGGTGACGGGCAGCGGGACGCCGACCCGGTCGAGCTCGGCCGCGAGGTCCTCCAGGACGTCGCCGACGGCGCCGGTGTGCAGCTCGTCCAGGTAGTAGATGGCGTTGCGCGCCTCGTCGGTGGGCTCGGGGCGGGCCACGCGCAGCTCGTCGGTCTGCCAGAGCAGGTCGATGTTCTCGGCGAGGCGCAGGGCCAGCCGGCGCTTCTCGCCCTCGCCGGTGGCCGGCTGGTCCAGCAGCTCGGCGATGCGCAGGAGCTTGTTGAGGACGCTGCGACGGGCGGCCTCGGTGGGGTGGGCGGTGAAAACCGGCCGTACGCCCAGGTGCTCGACGGTCTGCCGCAGGTGCTCGGGGTCGGCGTCCTTCAGCTCGTCCGCGGTGCGGGCCAGGATCGAGCCCTCGGCGTCGCGCTTGGCGCCCAGCTCGCGGGCGCGGTGCACCTGTTCGGTGACGTTGGCCAGGTGGAAGTAGGTGGAGAAGGCGCGCACCAGCTTGGCGGCGGTCTGCGGGTCGGTGGCGCCGAGCAGCCGGGCGGCGGCCTCGCCGTCGGTGCGGGTGAGGGCGCGGACCTGTTCGACGAGGGCGAGGAGCTCGTCGCCCTCCTGACGGACCAGGGTCTCGCCGAGGAGATCACCGAGACGGCGGATGTCGGCACGCAGGGCGGCGCTGCGCCGTGCTTCGGGGCTGGTGGGGTCGGCACTGCTCACAGGTGCGGCTCCTTGCGGTGATTCCGAGCACGTCTGGAGGGGTGGCGGACCGCGCTGTCCGACGCCCCAAGCATAGGTCGCCCCCGACGCGCGGTGGCCGAGAGCCCTCTTGCCCCGTCCCGGGGCCCTGCCATACTTACGTTGCCGTAGGTTACGGAACCGTAGCCAGCTCCCCGACCCCCACGAGGGAACCCCATGACTGCAAGCCCCGACGTGCTCGAAGACGTGCCGAAGGCCCAACCGGCCCCGGTCCCTTCCGCCACGCTGGGTGGTGACAGCAAGCGCTCGATCGAACAGATCACCCTGCTGCTGTTCATCACCGTCCCCTTCGTCGCGCTCGTCGCCGCGGTGCCCCTCGCCTGGGGATGGGGGGTGAGCTGGCTGGATCTGGGCCTGATGACCGCGATGTACTTCATTGGCTGCCACGGCATCACCATCGGCTATCACCGTTACTTCACCCACGGTTCCTTCAAGGCGAAGCGGCCGCTGCGCATCGCGCTGGCGGTCATGGGCTCGCTGGCGGTCGAGGGGCCGGTGGTGCGCTGGGTCGCGGACCACCGCAGGCACCACAAGTTCTCCGACGCCGAGGGCGATCCCCACTCGCCGTGGCGTTTCGGCGAAACGATCCCGGCGCTGATGAAGGGCCTGTGGTGGGCCCACATCGGCTGGATGTTCGACGAGGAGCAGACGCCGCAGCACAAGTACGCCCCGGACCTGATCAAGGATCCGGCGATCCGGGCGGTCTCCCGCCAGTTCGTGCTGTGGACCACGGTGTCGCTGCTGACCCCGCCGCTGATCGGCGGTCTGGTGACCTGGTCGTGGCAGGGAGCGGTGACGGCCTTCTTCTGGGGTTCGCTGGTCCGGGTGGCCCTGCTGCACCATGTGACGTGGTCCATCAACTCGATCTGCCACGCAGTGGGCAAGCGGCCCTTCAAGTCGCGCGACCGCTCGGGGAACGTGTGGTGGCTGGCGATCCTGTCCTGCGGCGAGTCCTGGCACAACCTGCACCACGCCGACCCGACGTCGGCCCGGCACGGGGTGCTGCGGGGGCAGATCGACTCCAGCGCCCGTATCATCCGCTGGTTCGAAAAGGCCGGGTGGGCGTACGACGTGCGCTGGCCCAAGGCGGACCGCATCGCGGCCAAGCGCCAGGAGAACAGGGAGAAGGAGGGTGCCGCGCACGCGGCATGATTGACGGCGTGGCGATCGACAGCAAGACCACCGGTAAGAAGGACCAGAACCCCGCGTCCGGGACCAGACGCACCCGCCGGGTGCGGATGACCGGCGCGGAGCGCCGCGAGCAGCTGCTGGACGTCGGTCGCACGCTCTTCGCCGAGCGCGGTTTCGAGGGCACGTCGGTCGAGGAGATCGCGGCGAAGGCCGGGGTCTCCAAGCCGGTGGTCTACGAGCACTTCGGGGGCAAGGAAGGGCTCTACGCGGTCGTCGTGGACCGCGAGATGCGGCAGCTGCTGGACATGGTCACGGGGGCGCTGACGGCGGGCCATCCGCGGGAGCTGCTGGAGCAGGCGGCGTTCGCGCTGCTCGACTACATCGACTCCTACACGGACGGCTTCCGGATCCTGGTCCGCGATTCGCCGGTGGCGCAGTCGACGGGCACGTTCGCCTCGCTGATCAGCGACATCGCCACGCAGGTCGAGGACATCCTCGGCCTGGAGTTCAAGGCCCGCGGCTTCGACCCGAAGCTGGCGCCGCTGTATGCGCAGGCGCTGGTGGGGATGGTGGCGCTGACGGGGCAGTGGTGGCTGGATGTGCGCCGGCCGAAGAAGGCGGAGGTGGCGGCGCATCTGGTGAATCTGGCGTGGCACGGGCTGGACGGTCTGGAGCCGCGGCCTCGGCTGGTGGGGCACCGGCGCTCCTAGCGGCCCGGGGCCGCGTTGCCTCCGCGGAGGGCGGGGAGGCTAACGCCGGACGGGCTGATTCAGCCCGTCCGGCGTTTGAGGACTAACGCGGCGCAGCCGCGTTGCCCCGCGCGGAGCGCGCGAGAAACGGTGAAAGGGCGGGGCGGGGAGAAGTCACCCCTTACGCGCCACCGCGAAGATCCGGCGGAACGGGAAGACCGTCCCGTGCGGCCCCGCCGGATACGCCGCGCGCAGCAGGGACGCGTAGGCGGCCACAAACTCCTCCCGCTCGGCAGGAGAGTCGGCCAGCGCCGTCAACACCGGCCGCAGCCCCGTCCCCTTGATCCAGTCGAGGACCGGGTCCTCACCGGCCAGCAGATGGCAGTACGTCGTCTCCCAGGCGTCGACGGCCAGGCCGAGCGACGCCAGCCGCTCCAGATACTCCGCCGGGTCCAGAACGCGATGCGGGCCGCGCAGGACGCCGTCCAGGCGGTCGCGCCAGCGCGGCGACTCGCACAGGTCGTGCAGCAGCGTGTGCGACGGCGAGTCGTGGTTGCCCGGGACCTGGAAGGCGAGCACCCCGCCCGGGGAGAGCGCCGCGGCCCACGCGGGGAACGCGTCCGCATGACCCGGCACCCACTGCAGCGCCGCGTTGGAGACGATCAGGTCGAGCGGCCCGATCGGCGCCCAGTCCGCGGCGTCCGCCCCCGCGAAGGAGATCCGGCCGCCGCCGGCCGTCCGGCCCGCGTGTGCCTGGGCGTCCCGCAGCATCTCGGGCGAGTTGTCCAGCCCGGTGATCAGGGCGTCCGGCCAGCGCTCGGCGAGGAGGGCCGTGACGTTGCCCGCGCCGCAGCCGAGGTCGACGATGCGGGCGGGGCCGGCGGCCGGCAGGTCGGGGATGCGGGCCAGCAGGTCGAGGAAGGGGCGGGTGCGGTGGCCCTCGTGACGCAGGTACTGCGCGGGGTCCCAGGTGGTGGCGGCGTGCGGCATGGTGGTCCTCCCGTGGAGCGGGCGTGCGGCCGGCCCTCCTCTCAGCATCCCTCCGCAAGTATCTTGACGTCAAGAGACTTCATATCGACAGACCCACTACACTGATCTCATGGAGGACGAGGTCGATCGGCTGGTCGCAGCATGGCGCCGGGAGCGCCCTGACCTCGACGTGGAGCCGCTGGAGGTGCTCAGCCGGGTCAGCCGGCTCGCTCGCCACCTCGACCGCGCCCGTCGACTGGCCTTCGCAGAGCACCAGTTGGAGCCCTGGGAGTTCGACGTGCTGACCTCGCTGCGCCGGGCCGGGGCGCCCTACCAGCTCTCCCCCGGGCAGCTGCTCACCCAGACCCTGGTCACCTCGGGCACCATGACCAACCGGATCGACCGGCTGGCCAAGAAGGGCCTCGTGCGGCGCGAGCCCGACCCCAACGACCGGCGCGGCGTGCTGGTGCGGCTCACCGAGGAGGGGCAGGACAGGGCGGACGAGGCGCTCGCCGGGCTGCTCGCCCAGGAGCGCGCGATCCTCGCCGAGCTCTCCACCGCCCAGCGCCACGAACTGGCCGGGTTGCTACGCCAGTTGACCGCCCCGTTCGACAACGTCCCCGGCTAGGTCCACCGGGCCGACCCCGGCGCGGCGGGCCAGCGCCACCGCGGCGAGCGTGGAGTGCACCCCGAGCTTGCCCAGCACGTTCTGCATGTGGGTGCGGACCGTGTGCGGGGAGAGGTAGAGCCGCTCCGCGACGGCCTTGCGGCCCAGCCCGGCCACCATGCAGCGGAGCACCTCGCGCTCGCGCGGGGTCAGCGACTCCACCAGCCGCTCGCTCTCCGTGCGGTGCTTGCGTGCGGCCGTGAGCTCCCGCAGCACGCCGGTGAGCAGCGCGGGCGGCAGGTGCGTCTCGTCCCTCAGCACTCCGCGTATCACCGCGAGCAGGCGCGAGAGCGAACAGTCCTTGGCGACCCAGCCGCCGGCGCCGGCCTGCAGCGCGGCGGCCGCCCGCCGCGGGTCGTCGCGCTCGGCGAGGACCACCGTCCGCACCCCGGGGTGGCCCGAGCGCACCCCGGCCACCAGCGAGATGCCGTCCACCACGCCACCGCCGTCCGGCCCCGGGCCCTGCCGGCCGGGCGGCCGCCGCTGCTCCGGGACCCGGGCGGCCTCCACGGCCACCGCGCCCAGATCGGCGTCGATCAGCAGGACGTCGTAGCGACGTCCCTCCACCGCCGCGCGCTCCAGCGCGCGCAGCGCAGCCGGCCCGCTGCCGGCCGCCGAGACGTCCACGTCCTGCTCCGCCGCGAGCGCGGCGGCGAGGGACTCGGCGAAGATGCGGTGGTCGTCGACGACCAGTACCCGAATACGTGCCACAACCACCCCCAAATCCGGGGAGGCGCGCAGTGCGGGTACGGCGCCCGGTACGGAGCCGTCGTCCCGGCGCGCGGCCGCCGCCGCGCTCCGACAACTACCCCGCCCCGGGCGTCGTACCTGCCTGTCTCGCCCCCTGATCGGCGTCGGCCCCCACCGACGCTCTGCTCAGCGTACGGCCGGGGTACGACAACGGAAGCCGATTCGCAAAACTGCTTGACCCGGATGTTTATGGTGAGCTTTCTGTTCAGTATTGAGGCGGTGAACGACGCGGAACGACGCGATGTGACGCACGGATGGCCCAAGCCCCGCGGCACCGCAGGTCAGTTGGGCGACGCGCAGCGGCCTCCGGGTCAGCGGTCGCGCCGCGCTCCGTCCTCCGGCGCCACGGCGAACACCCGCGGCGGCCGGTGCCCCCCGGCGGCGAAGGCCGCGTCCACGTCACGCGCCACACCCGCCGCGTCCGCCTCCTCGGTCAGCACCACCACCGAGCCGCCGAAGCCGCCGCCGGTCATCCGGGCGCCCAGCGCCCCGGCCCGGCAGGCGGCCGCCACGGCCAGGTCCAGTTCGGCGCAGGAGACGGCGAAGTCGTCGCGGAGCGAGGCGTGTCCGGCCGTGAGCACCTCCCCGACGGACCGCGGGTCCCCGGACTCCAGACGGGACACCACCCGGGCGACGCGCGCCTCCTCCGTCACCACGTGCCGCACCAGGGGAGCCAATCCGGGCTTCAACTGCCTCAGTGCTCCGTCAAGTTGCGAAGGGGCCAGGTCGCACAGCAGCCGTACGCCGAGCGCCCGCGCGCCCGCCTCGCAACCGGCGCGCCGCGCCGCGTACGCGCCGTCCCGCAGCGCGTGGGCGGCCCGGGTGTCCACGACCAGGAGCCGCAGCCCGTGCGCCGCGGGTCGAGCAGGGACCTGCGCAAGGCGTAGATCGCGGGTGCGGAGGGTTCATGCACGTGGCCCGTTGTTGCCGCTACGCGCGGCCGTCTGAGTCCATGATTCCGGCAAGGCACCCCGGGAATGCGTGGGCTCGTCGTTCGCCGGGCCAGCCCCGCCCTGGCCGATGCTTCGCTGTCGGATCCGCCTCCTGCGGCCTGCGACGCCCGGTCAGGGCCCGCGCCACCGGCCATTTCCAGGGGCGACCGAGGAGGACGCCTGCGCCCAGCTGTCACGTCCGTCTCCACGTGCACGTCCCGCGTCCGTCCGCCCGTATCCCGTGCCCGGCGCAGCGCCCAAGGCGACGCGCCGGTAGGCGGGCGCCACAGGACGCACTACGGAGCCCGGGTTTTCCAGCTCCGCGACGGCCAGTTCGGCCGCTCGTCCCGGGAGGTGTCCGCGTGAGTGCAGCCGCAGCATGCCCGTGTCGGCCGGCGGCGGCCGCGTGGTGGCGTAGCCGCCCAGTGGCTCGCGGCAGAGTGCGAGTGGCAGCACGGAACCGCCGTCTGTAGTCGTAGCTTTGTAGGGGTTCGCCGGAGTATTGAGTTGCCGCGGGCTGGGCCGCGGGACCGAGACGCCCGCGCACGCGGTGCGAACCCCGGCGCGGAATGCGTCCGCGACGCGCCGGCCCGCTCAGCGGGCCTCCCTCCTCGCGGGCGCGTGCGCGGACTCCGCACGGGCGGCGCGCGAAGTCCCATCGTCCGCGATGATAGTTCCGTCCATTGGGGGGAGGTGGTGGGATAGAGTGGGGTCCGGGCGGCGGCGCACCGCCGCCAGCCCAGACCTCTGCGGGCCACGCTCGGGTAGGCGACCATCCGGGCGGGGGTCGCCCCCGGCCGCCAGGGGACCGGTGCGCTGCTGGATCGGGTGGCCGGTGACCTCTGCGCGCGGTCTCGACGACTCTTCCGTCGGAGAAAGCCGCTGCCGTTGCGAGGGTGTGCACCCAGGTGCTCGTGCCCGGGCGGAACGGCGGCCAGGAGCCAGCAGATGGGCGCTCGCCCAGGTCGGGACGCTTGCAGCGTCAGTCGTCGGACGCAGGTGCCGTCGGGGGTCGGGAGTCGTCGCCGTGGACGGTCGATCTCCGCCCAGGCCTCGGTCGCGAGGGCTGACCCGCAATGGACGAGCGGGACCCTAGTATTTTGGCGGACTTTTGGGGGTTGGTTCTGGTACGCTATTCTCGGTCCTATCCACACGGTCCTGTTGCGCGCCCGCCCACTTTTCAAGTAGCGCAGCGAGACGGAGCCGGCCAGCCCTTGGTCCGCGCACTCGCGGCGAGTCATGTTGTCCCCGGTGCGAGCTTGCTCTCGCTGCCGGTACGGGTTGGGTGCGGGGGGAGACGGCCGGGGAGGTCCTCGCCGATCGTGGCACGAGCGGCCGTTTCGCCAGCTAGTGGGCAGGCGGTTGGAGGCAGAAGACCCAGGTTGTGCGGCACCCCGCAACCGCGCATGGTGCTCGAGCAGGTCGATAGCGTCCTCCGCCCACGTGTGTTGGCGCGCATATTCTCGGGATGCTGCGACGGACTCGCCACCTGTGGAGCAGTGCGGTCGTAAATGCCAGCTAATCCCGCGTCGCTACGAACCGTCCAGCTGGCGCGGCCGCGGTCGCTGCAGCGCCCATCGTCGACAAGCAGCCGCGCCCTCCGGGACGGCGTGCGTGCCGGTGGAGAGGTCGGTCGAGCACGGTCAGGTGTGCCCGGCCGCCAGCAGATGTAGGCCCGTGTACGTTACGCTGCGACAAGTAAGCACCCTGCACCGTCATGCACCCGTTGACACCAATGCACTTGCTCCTGTTCATTCGCTTGCTGTCCCACCCCCCCCCAAGAAACCACCCCCCACCCCCCCCGCGGCCCCCGCACCCCCACACCCCCCCCCCCCCCCCACCCCCCGCCCCACCCCCCACCCCCCCCCCCACCAGCCCGCACCCCACCCCCCCTGCCCCCTGCCCCCCCCCCCCCCTACATCCCCCCCCACCCACCGCCCCCACAAAACACCCCCTGCCAGCTGGTGTGCTCTCGCCAGTCGCTCGGCCGCGTGCCATACCGTTCGGCAATCGTTGAAGGACATCGTTCATGCCGTTGCGGACCGCCGAGGAACTTTGATCTTGCCGGGAGTTCGCGGACGGTGAAGACCCTCGTAGGTGCGGGCGAACTCCGCGCGCAGCGGGTGGCGCAGCGGGGGCCTGGTGCCAGCCCGCTGACGTACGGTGTGTAGGGGCGGGTCTTCCGGGCCCTGAAGAGCGCGGTCGAAGCGGCGCAGCAGCTCTCGCGCTGGAGCCGGCAGCTGCGGCCGCGCGGCCGCGCCGAGGGCGGTCAGGCCGGGCACCCTGCGCCGGGGGTGCAGGTGGAACCTCGAGGGGCCAAGCGGGCCGCGTACGGCAGCGAACGCCCGTCCCAGTGCTCCCGGCGAGCACCTAACCGCCGCTCTCGTCGTGGCCTCCTCGGCGCCACCACATGCGTCTGAAGGGGTTTGCGGCCGTGCGCCCGCGGTGTGGGCGGCCGACACGTGTGAGGCCGGAGGAACCGCTGCTCGTGCCGCGGGGCTCACGAACGGGTACTCCCGTAGCTCTAAGGCCAGCGTGCGCGATGCCTGTGAGTGGTCACGTCCACTCGTCAAGTTCCTGCGCCTCGATTGGTGATTCTGCGTGAGGGCCAGTAGACCTGCCTCGAAGCGCCGCTCGCCGGGTGGGATGGCGGACAGCTCCGCCGTGCCGGTCCGTCCTACGCCGCGAGGACCACGGGCGTGGCCCGCTCGTCTGGTCCAGGGGCGGCGAGGGAGCCGTCGTGTCGGGCGGTTGAACGCAGTACGACCTCGCAGCGGCCGGGGGGACCCGGCGAGGCGGGGAAGCGGTTCTCCAGGACGACGACCTCGTAGTCGTCCGGCCGGATCTCGGTCGGCCGTCCGTCGCGGGTGGGGCACAACGGTCAGTACCCGGGCGGCGGGATGGTATGTGCGGTCCTTGTCGGTGGGAGGCGTACCTGACCGACCAGTCGCCCCAGCAGCGGATTCGGTGCGCCGGCTTCGGATGCCCGCGCCCGTGCCGGGCGAGGGGGCGCGTGGTCGGCGTCGTCGCGCGCGCCCCGTCCCGGGCGTCGTAGTACGAGCCAGCTCGGGGGCGGCCTTCCGCGAGCCGGACGCGGTCTTCCCTCACCCGTCCCTCGGCTCTCCCTCACCGGTCCTTCCCCACCCCGCGCTTCACAAGAACCAAGGAGGTCAACAACGCGGTCAAGCCGTGACAACGAGGAGATCCATTGCCCATGGGCGACTTGCACGATCCGCACGCCGATGCGCGACTGGCCGACGGCTTCCGGCTCCCCGTCGACGGCCTCGCCTATTGCCGACCATCCTCGCCCCTTCTACTTCGCCGTTCGCGTCCTGGGCGTCCGGTGCTGGTCCGCCCCGCCGGTCGGTGCGGACCAGTCTGGATCCTTCTTCCTGGCGGGCCGGTTCGCTGCCACCCTGGGTCCACCGCCATCGCCTTCTGTCGCCGCCCAACCTCGGTCGCTACCGGATCCTGTGGCATGGGGCCAGGACACGCTATAGCTGGGCGCACCTACGTGGGTCCGGGGGGTGTTAACCTGCCACTAGTGTACTGAATCCGGGGTCGGCGGATACATCGGGCCATGGCGGTCTGTTCCCTGGTTCTGGCTGATGATCCGTCGAGCGTACGCTCCGAGTGCGGCTCCGTACCGGAGTTCCTGCTGCTGCCCGCTTCGTGGCGCGGTCCTTGCACTCGAGCGACCTGCTGTCCTGCGAGGTCATCTTCGCCAGTCCTCCATCGGATGGCGTCACATACTAGCGGTCGGTCACCAGCTGCGTGCTTCTACCATTTTGGTGCCATGCTGGCTCCGGTCGCTCCTCGGGTTGGTCCGCAGTGGGTGGCCGTGGTTCGTGAGCCGGTCTCCTCTTCGTCCTCGCCTACATCACCCTGGGCGGCCTGACCTCGGCCGTTCTACAACGAGGTCGCTGGCTTGGTTCTTCCCACAGGGTCATCCTGGCCGCGCTGAATCCCATCCTGGACGGTGGTCGTCGTGGCAGACATGCTACTGGAGTTGCTGCGATCCTTGCGGCTTGAGAGTTTTACTGGGCGTGGAGCGCACGCGGTGACCGTGATCTCCTGTCGGCTGGGCCACAGGGGACTTCCTCACCGGCCTGGGGCGTACGGGCATCGGGCAACACGTCCAACCCGCTGGGCGCGAACTGTCTCACCATTCGCCCCTGGGCCTCGCTTTACGTCCTGAGCTTCGGATACTGGACCAGCCCTCAACGTTTCGCGGGTGCAGCGGGCCCTGTCCCGCGAAGGTGACCTCGGCCGCGGCATCGGGCCCCGGCGCATACTTCACTCGCGTCCTTGACATCGCGTCGCGTTGCATTCGCGCCAGAAGACTGTCTGAGTTCCGCTGGTGAGTCGTGTGGTGGCCGTGGCACTGATCGCCCCTCGCGGTCGTAACCCGGCGCCTGGTGCACACTGGACCTGTCAGCGTGGGCTCGATCGCGACCCTACAACGACGCATCCCCGTCCTGAATGCGCGAGATCCCATGCTGTCCCAACGGGGTGCTGGGCCTGGCCGTTGACCGGCTGCGTCGCGGCCTTCATGGCCCGGGTGGTCGGCCAAGTCTCGTCCTTCAACACGGTGTTCACCGGCCGACATCTGGGCCGCGTACGTGCGGCCGGTCCGCGCAACGACCGTACTACCTGGCGGCCGGGCGTGTGGTGACCGTGCTCGGTGCTCGGAGGGCATGGGGACGGCGTTCCTCGCCGCGTCCTTCTCCAACATCATGAACTACCTCCAGACTCTGTTCTCCTTCTTCAACGTCCCGCTCTTCTTGCGTCTCGTCATCGGGTTGTTCTGGCGGCGGACACACGCGGCGCGGCGCGCTTATCTGGGGGTCTGTCCGGCAGGACCTGGGCCGGCGATGGTTCCTTTCTACTTCGTCCTCTACCGGCAGGGGATCGTGATCCATCCCCTCCGTCAGGGCGCCAACTTCGTCTCCGCGCTCGCCGCGTTCGCGTCGGCGCGGTGGTGACGGTCTCGGTCTCCTGTTCAAAAAAAGACCCGAGCCCCGTGCCGGCGGCGTCCCGCTGGCGGGGCTGGTCCTACCGGCATGCGGCCAGCCGACGCCCCCGGGGGCGACTACCCCTGGTACTGCAGCCGGCCGTGCCTCGGCTGGGGCGCGGTCGTGCTCGCGCCCGGCCTGCCTACGTGCCCTTCTCCTTCTATCGGGGATCGCTATGAACGACCCCCCCGCACTGGGGCCGCCCCGGCTCTTTCGACATACGGCCCTGGGTCATCGCGGCTGTTCACGCGTCACGTCGTCGTCGTCACCGTCGCCGGATCACCGCTCGGACGAGGAGCCTGGCCAAGGCAGGTCATCAACACAACCCTCTGGAACGGGGGCTGGGCATGCTCGTCCTCGTCGTCCTTTCATGGTCTTGGCACCCCCTCCCCCTCAGGATGCTCCGCCGGCCTCCGCCACACACGCCGCGGGAAGTAGCCGCAAGGCACGCCCGGGCCGCCGGTCTCAGTCAGCCCTGTTGCGGTGGCGTCGCGAGCGGCTCCGCGGCTCTCCCGCCGGGGGCCGACCCAATCCGAATCTTCATCAGGACCCCTGGACGTGGGTGCGTGGCCGTGCTCCGGGTCGCTATGCCCATTCCCGCGGCGATCGCCGGGTGGTCCCTCGCCCCTCGGCTAACCCACACCAGCACCTCGACGCTCGCGCGGGTCAGCAGCTGGAGCACCGGGCGCCCTCGTCCTCGGCTGGCCGCCTGGTTGAGCAGCTCGGTGAACGCGCCATGGGCAGGCTGGGGGTTCGACCGCGGCCTCGCCCGCGCGGCTTGAGCCATTCCCGCTCGCGCCTCGAGTGCGCTCGTTGTGCCGGACGTAGCCGGAGGCACCGGGGCGAAGTCACGCCCATGCCCAGCGTGCTCGGCACCGCCCGAGCACCTTACGACGGGACCTGCGGGCCGCTCCGCTTGATTCCGGACGACGGGCTCGAACGCCCCCGGCTCGGCCGGTCCGCCGTGCACCACAGGCACACGGAGCGCGGCTCACCACCAGATCTGCCGCGCCCCGACGCTCGACCCCCGCGGCCGCCGCTAGCCCCGTCTGTGCCCGCGCAATTCACGCCGATGCGAGGCTCGCCGCAGTCGGTGGTCATCGACCACCATGAGCCGCACGCCCATGCGCTTCCCCCTGTCGCCCGCTACGTCTCCGTGTCCGTCGATTAGCCACGCTCTACGTTCGCTACGTCCTCTTTTGTCGCCCTCTTTCCCCCTGAAGCTACACGCTTTTTTCGACGTTCCCGCCCCCTACTCGTGAGAATCCCCCGAATGCCGAATCCCTCCAATCACCGTGTACTTCGCGTACTAACGATCGTTCAGGCATGTACGCGCGATGGCAACAGGGATACGACTTCGAGCGCCTCGCCAAATGAATAAGCGAAGCGTCGCCGGTCGTCCAACCACGGATCAGTCGATCGAGGGCGGTACGACCCCAGGGTCCGAAACCCGAGCCCAGCCGGTGCCCCGATCATGGCGATGTCTCCTTGCCGTCCGCGAACGGTCTCGGACACCACCTTGTGATGTAGTTGCAGGACCAGGTGAGCCGCCCCTGCGTCCAGATGGCCTGCTCGAACTGCGAAAGATCTGGCTCTCGACCTTCTTCGTGTCCGAGCGTGTTCTTTCAACAGATACCTGCGCGGAAGGTGTTCGGGTCGATCCCACGACCGATCCCGCCCGCGCCAGCTCGCCGTCCGGTAAGACGATGGCCGCGCCGTCCCTTGTCCTGCCGTATCGGCAACCATCGTGGAGCTCACCCGGCCGTCGTCCTGCCCTTCGCCCGGCCGTTGGACAGTCGTACGCCCACAACCTCTTTGACGAAGCGGCCGGCCTCGCCCGGCCTTCCGGTCTGGTGGTCGTCCGACGCATGTAGAAGTTTCCTTGGAGACGCGATCTTGTAGCACCCTCCACGTTGGTCCGAATAGGGTCGCGGACGAACTTGCCGTTCTCCGTGGCGATCTTGCTGCGCAGCTTGCCGTCCCCTTGCCGATGTCGTCGATCGCCCATGAATTCGGGACCGCCTTGCCACTTGGTCACCCGCGTTGACCCCAGACTGACCAGTGGTCCCTCGACACCACGTCACGTAGTTCAGCCCGCTGGGCACCTTGAAGGAGGAACTTGACATGCCCGTCACCAGGGTCCAGCAGTCTGGACCTCATCTGCGGGCGCTCGTATTCGCCGCAAGCGCTGCACCGCGACGATCTTGTTCCCGCCGCTAAGCCGTCGTCTCGGCAGGAGTCGTCG
>NZ_BAAAXZ010000081.1:0-30661 GCF_039535865.1 Streptomyces thioluteus | reverse complement strand
CCGCGGACAAGACCGCGGCCGACGTCTGGGACTACTGCGTCCCGCGCGGCATCCCGTTCAAGTTCGTCCCGGCGCCGCACCTCCTGCACCTGCGCAACACCAAGTACGCGGGCCGCGACCACAGCGGGAAGTTCATCACGGTCTACCCGGTGGACGAAGGCGAACTCCGCACCGTGCTCGACGAGTTGCACGGCATCGTCGGCGGCCGGCCCGGCCCGTACATCCTCACCGACCTGCGCTGGCACGAGGGTCCGCTCTACGTCCGCTACGGCGCGTTCGTCCGCCGCTTCTGCGTCGACGGGCACGGGACGCTCGTCCCGGCGGTCGAGGACGGCGAGGGGCACCTCGTCCCGGACCTCAGGGAGCCGGCGTTCCAGGTGCCGTCGTGGGTGACCCTCCCGGAGTTCCTCGCCCCGCACCTGGCCGCGCGCAACGCGACCACGGTCGCCGATCTCCCGTACCGCATCGAGAAGGCCCTGCACTTCTCCAACGGCGGCGGGGTCTACCGCGGCACCGACACCCGCGACGGACGGCGGGTCGTCCTCAAGGAGGGCCGCCCGTACGCCGGTCTCGCGGCCGACGGGGCCGACGCCATCGCCCGGCTGGAGCGCGAGAAGGACGCGCTGGAACGGCTGTCGGGGCTCGGCGTCGCGCCGGAGGTGCGCGACTGGTTCACCCTCGGCGACCACCGGTTCCTGGTCATGGACTTCGTCGAGGGCAAGCCCCTCAACTCCTTCTTCGGCGAACGCCACCCGCTGCTCACCGCCGCGCCCGACCCCGACGCCACCGCCGCGTACACCGAGTGGGCGCTGCGGATCCACCGCGCCGTCGAGGAGGCCGTGGCCGCCGTGCACGCACGGGGCTGGTCTTCAACGACCTCCACATGTTCAACATCATGGTCGCGCCCGACGAACGCTCCGTGCAGCTCATCGACTTCGAGGCTGCGGCGGACGCGGCGGAGCACGGCCGGCAGGTGGTCGCCCACCCCGGCTTCTTCGCCCCGCCGGACCGCCGCGGCGCCGACGTGGACCGGTACGCGCTGGCGTGTCTGCGGCTCGCGCTGTTCCTGCCGGTCACCACGCTCTTCGTCATCGACCGGGGCAAGGCCGCGCACCTCGCCGAGGTGATCGCCGAACAGTTCCCCGTACCAAGGGAGTTCCTCGACGAGGCCGTGGCCGAGATCCTGCGCGACACCGCCCCCACGAGCCGCTCCCGCCCGCCCGCGCCCGACGACTGGCCCGCGAGCCGCGACTCCATGGTCCGCGCCATCCTGGCCTCCGCCAACCCCGGACCGCGACGACCGCCTCTTCCCGGGCGACATCGCCCAGTTCGGCGACGGCGGCGGACTCGGCCTGGCGCACGGCGCCGCAGGGGTGCTCTACGCCCTCGACGAGGCCGGGGCCGAGCGGTACGAGGCGGGCGAGCGCTGGCTGCTCGACCACACCGGTCCGCTGCCGCCGGGCACCCCGCTCGGCCTCTACGACGGCGTCGCCGGCGTCGCGTTCGTCCTCGACCGGCTCGGCCACACCGGCCGCGCCCTCGACCTGATGGACACCGTCCTCCGCGAGAACTGGCTGCGGCTCACCCCCGACCTGCGCGGCGGCGTGGCCGGCATCGGGCTCGTCCTGGACCACCTGGCCGCCACGACCGGCGAGCCGCACCTGCGCCAACAGGCCCTGGCCGCCGCCCGGTCGCTCGCCGAGCGCATGACCGCCGAGGACGCCCCCACGGGGCGCCGCGCCGGGCTGATGCGCGGCGCGACCGGACCCGCGCTGCTCTTCCTGCGCCTGTACGAGCGGACCGGCGCCCCCGAGCTGCTCACCCTCGCCGAGGCCGCGCTCCGCTCGGACCTCGACCGGTGCGTGACGACGGAGACCGGCGGCCTCCCAGGTCGACGAGGGCTGGCGCACACATGCCGTACGTCGGCGACGGCAGCGCGGGCATCGGCATGGTCCTCGACGACTTCCTGGCCCTGGCCGGTGACGGCCGGGACGCCGACCCCGGCCTCGCCACCGCCCGCGACGGCATCCTCACCGCGGCCCGGTCCCGCTTCTACGCCCAGCCCGGCCTGCTCCAGGGACGCGCCGGGATGGTCCTGCACCTGAACCGCACCACCGCCCCCGCCGTCACCCGCGACCAGGCGGCCGAGCAGACCCGCGGCATGGGCTGGTACGCCATGGACTACCGGGGCGAACTCGCCTTCCCCGGGCACCAGATGATGCGGCTCTCGATGGACCTCGCCACCGGGACGGCCGGCTGCCTGCTGGCCCTGAGCGCCGCGCTCGGCGGCCCGCCCCGCCCAACTGCCGTTCCTCCCGCCCCTCAAGGGCGCGCCCGCCTCCGCGGGCTCCTAGACCCGGTGCCGCCACCGAGTGGCACCGCGCACCAATACCGTCCCCAGGAAAGGAAACATCATGGCTCTTCTCGACCTGCAGAACATGGAGTCCGAGCACAACGACGGCGGCCACGGCGGACAGAGCACCGTCAGCCTGCTCTCCTGCATCAGCGCCGCCAGCGTTCTGCTGTGTCTGTGACAGACGGTCCGTGACGGCTCGTCCGGCATGACCGGCCCCGGCCGGCCCCCTCCCCATGGGGGCCGACCGGGGCACGCCCGCACCGACGCGAAGGCCAGCCATGCCCCGTAGAGGCACCGCTCCCGGCACCGCTCCCGCCCACGCCGTCCCCGACGGCGACCGGGTGCTGCGCGGCGCGGTCCGGCAGGCCGCCATGCCCGCCGCCGTCCTCGGCCTGGCCGGTCTGCTGTCCCACCGGCGCCGGGCTCCTGCTGCCCGCGGCCCTCGGCCGCGCCCTCGACCTCCTCCTGGCCCGGGACGCCGGGGGCCGGGCGCCACGTCGCGCTGTGCGCCGCGCTGATCTGCGGGGCCGCCGTCCTGGACGCCCTGACCGACCTCCTCGGCGGCACCACCGCCGCCCGCTCCACCGCCTGGCTGCGCCACCGGCTGCTGCGCCACGTCCCTCGCGGCCGGGCCGCGCGTCACCGCCCGTATCCCGCCCGGGGACCTCGTGACGCGCCTCGTCGGCAACACCGCCGACGCCGCGTCCGCCCCCGCCCACCGTGGCCACCACCGCGGCGACGGTCGTCGGCCCGCTGGGCGCGATCGTCGCCCTCGCCGTGATCGACCCCTGGCTCGCCGCCGCGTTCCTCGCGGGCGCGCCCCTGCTCTTCCTGCTGCTGCGGTCCTTCGCCCGCGCCTCCACCGACTGCGCCGTGCGGTACCAGCGGATCCAGGGGGGACATCGCCGGCCGGCTCGCCGAGGCCGTCGTGGGTGCCCGCACCATCGCGGCCGCCGGGACCGCCGGCCGCGGAACGCGCCCGGATCCTCGCTCCGTTGGGCGGGCTCTCCCGGCAGGGGCACCGCATGTGGCGGGTCCAGGGCCGGGCCGGCGCCCGGCCGTCACCCTCGTGCCGCTGCTCCAGATCACCGTCCTGGCCGTCGCCGGGGTGCTGCTGTCCCGGGGGCGGATCAGCGTCGGCGACCTGCTGGCCGCGTCCCGCTACGCCGTCCTCGCCACCGGGGTCGGCATGCTCAACGGGCGGATCGGCGCCCTCGTGCGCGCCCGGGCGGCGGGCCGGCGGATCGCCGAGGTCCTCGCCGTCCCGGCCGTGCGCCACGGCACGCTCCGGCTGCCGCCCGGGCCCGGCACCCTGGAGCTGCGCGGCGTCGGCGCCGTGCGCGGCGGCCGGCCCGTCCTGGACGGCGTCGACCTCGTCGTGCCCGGCGGCACCTCCCTGGCCGTCGTCGGCCGCTCCGGCAGCGGCAAGTCGGTGCTCGCGGCACTCGCCGGGCGGCTCGCCGACCCCGACTCCGGGACCGTCGCCCTCGACGGCGTCCCCCTGCCGGACCTCTCCCACGACGAACTCCGCCGCGCCGTCGGCCACGCCTTCGAACGGCCCGCGCTGCTGGGCGCCACCGTCGGCGACGCCCTCGCCTTCGGCGTCTTCGACCCCGGCCGGGAGGCGGTGACGGCCGCGGCCCGGGCCCGCGTGCGCGGACGGGTTCGTCCGGCGGCTGCCCGAGGGGTACGACACGCCGCGCACGGCCGCGCCGCTGTCCGGCGGCGAGGCCCAACGCCTCGGCCTCGCCCGGGCGTTCGCCCACGCGGGACGCGTCCTCGTCCTCGACGACGCGACGTCCGGCCTCGACTCCCCCACCGAGCGGGAGGTCGGCCGGGCCCTCGCGCACGACGTCGCCGCCCGCACCCGGGTCATCGTCGCCCGCCGCGCCTCCACCGCCGCCCGCGCCGACCGGGTCGCCTGGCTCGACGACGGCCGGCCTGCGCGCCACGGGCACACACGCCGAGCTGTGGCGGCTGCCGGAGTACCGGGCGGTGTTCGGTGCTGTCTGAACTCCTGCCCGAACTCCCTTCCGCCGGGCTCCGGTTCCTGGCCGCCCGGCGCGGCGCGCTCGCCCGGCTGGCCGGCTGGTCCGCCCTGGAGGCGGCCCCACACCTTCGCCCTGGGCTACGCCCTGGCGCACGCCCTGGACGGGGGGTTCCTCGCCGGCCGGACCGGCGCGGGGGCTGGCCTGGCTGGCCACCGCGCGCGCTCGCGGTACTCGCCGGGGCGTACGGCACCGGGCGGACGTATCCGGCGCTGGCCACCGTCGTCGAGCCGCTGCGCGACGCGCTCGTCCGTCGGGTGGTGGCCCGCGCCCTGGACGACGGGGACGGCGCGGCGGTCTCCCGCCTCACCCACCAGGTGGAGATCGCGCGCGACGCGTTCGCCGGGCTGCTGATGGTCACGCGGTCGTTCGTCTTCACGGCGACGGGCGCGCTGACCGGGCTGTTCCTGCTCGCGCCGGCGCTTCTGCCGGTGGTGGCGGGCCCGTTGGTGCTGGGCCTGGCGCTCTTCGCGGCGACGCTGCGGGTGCTGGCCCGGCGCCAGGAGGCGTTCCTCGTCGCGGACGAGGAGATCGCCCGGGCGCTGGGAGAGGTGTGCGAAGGGGTGCGGGACGTCGCGGCGGGCGGGGCCGGGGCGCGGGTGCGGTCGGAGGTGGGGGCGCTCGTCGACGCGCAGCGGGCCGTGGCGGGTTCGCTGGCGCGGTGGTCGGTGGCGCGGGTCGCGGCGCTGACGGTGGCGGGGCGGCTGCCGGTGGTGCTTCTGCTGGTGTCGGCGCCGTGGCTGCTGGATCGGGGGGTGACGGCGGGGGCGCTGGTGGGGGCGCTGGCGTATCTGACGCAGTCGTTGCTGCCGGCGTTGCAGGATCTGGTGCGGGGGGTGGGGACGAGTGGGGCGCGGCTGACGGTGGTTCTGCGCCGGTTGGCGCTCGCCACCCCCGCCCTTTCTCCGTTTCCCACAGGGGCTGCCGCCCCTGCGCCACCCCGCGATGCGCCGGCCGCGCCGGGCCCCGCGCTCCGCACGGAGGGCGGGGCTTCGCCCCCGCACCCCCCCGACCTCACCTTCCACCACCTCACCTTCGCCTACGGCCCCCACGCCGCCCCCGTCGTCCACGACCTCACCCTCACCATCCCCCCGGGCGGGCACCTCGCCGTCGTCGGTCCCAGCGGCGTCGGCAAGTCGACCCTCGCCGGTCTCGCGGCCGGTCTGCTCGCTCCGAGTGCCGGGAGCGTTTCCCTCGGAGGGGCGCCCGCGCACAGCGACGCCGCGCGGGCGCTGCGGCTGCTGATCCCGCAGGAGGCGTACGTGTTCTCGGGGACGCTCGCCGAGAACCTCGGATACCTGCGGCAGACCCGGCCCCCAAGAGGCCGAGTTGGCGGACGCCGCCCGCGCCATCGGCATGGAACGGCTCGTCGAGCGGCTCGGCGGCTTCGCCACCCCCATCGCCCCGGCGGAGCTCTCCGCCGGCGAACGCCAGCAGATCGCACTGGCCCGCGCCTACCTCTCCCCCGCCCCGATCGCCCTGCTCGACGAGGCGACGTGCCACCTCGACCCGGCCGCCGAGGCACGCGCCGAGCGCGCCCTCGCCCGGCGGCCGGCCGTCGCCGGAGACGGAGACGGCCGCGGCACGCTGGTCGTCATCGCGCACCGCGCCGCCTCCGCACTGCGCGCGGACCGGATCCTGGTGATGGACGGGCCGCACACGGCGTACGGGGAGCACGCCGAACTCCTGCGCGTCTCCCCGCTGTACCGCGACCTCATGGGCGGCGAGGACGACGCGGCGGCAGAGACGTCGTCACACCCAGCCCGCGACCCGCGAGATCCTTATCGCGTCGACCCGATTGCGCGCCCCTGTCTTGCGGGTGATCGCGGACATGTAGTTGCGCACGGTCCCGTTCGAGAGGTGCAGGCTGCGGGCGATCTCCCCGACGGAGGCGCCCTCGGCCGCGAGTGACAGCACGCTCAGCTCCCGTCTCGTGAGCGGGATTTCCGACGCTTCGAGGAAGCCGTAGCCGAGCGACTCGTCGATGTAGCGCTCGCCCTGGGCCGACATGCCGTATGCCCTCGGCCAGCCGGTCCGGGGAAGCGTTTTTGCTCAAGTACCCCAAGGCCCGCTCCTCGTACGCCCGGCGCAGCGGCCCCGGGCGCTCCACGCTCGCCAGGGCCAGCAGGGCAGGCATCGCGTCCCCCGCGCCCCGCCCGGCGGACAGCTCCCGCAGACCACCGGTGGCCACCGGCGTCGGGGCTGTCCATGTCCACCACGCAGCACCCGCGGACGGACGGTCCGCACGGCGGCCGTCGCGCGGCGCCACGGCGCGGAGTAGACCTCCAGATCCGGCTGTCTCCCGATCAGCTCCGCAAGGGCGGTGCGCAGCAGCGAGGTGTCGTGCACCAGTAGAACTCGGATCACGGATTCCGTCCCACCCTTCCCGTCTCCCCCCAATGCCGTTCTTGCTCGGGGCACGTCAACAATTCATACCGGCGGTTGACGTGGCCATGGGTGGAGATCACCGAGCCGTGGGGGGCGTAAGGGCGCACAGTGCTATCATCGCGCGCCCCAAGTTCACTCGAATGCGCCTCTCAAAGCTCTTGAAAAACTGACCATAGAGTCAGTAGGGAAGAGTGGTCGTCACGGCCGGTGCCGTCAACTCCCGTGTTGACCAAGGTGAGTTTGCGCCCCTCCTCGGGCCGCCAGACGGAGCACCGGGCAAACCGACGCGCCGTCAAGACGTCACCGCACCCGGCGCCCTCAACGTCCGCGTCAGCTCCGTCACCACGGCGCACGCCGCTCCGTACGCCGTGCCGGGCGGATGCAGCGTGAGGACGGCCACCACCACGCGGTCGTCCGCACCCACCGTCCCGGTGGTGTGCAGGGCCGGCCGGTCCAGGTCCACCCCGTCCCTGCCCGCGCCCTTCGCGCGGGCGGCGGCGGCCGACGGGAATCCCGACCAGCCCTGCTTCACCGCCCACGGCCGCGCGAAGGCCGACGGGATCCCGAAGGACTGGTCGAAACCGTCGGTGCCGTACCGGGTGGCCCGCCGCAGCGGGCCCAGCACCGCGTCGCGCAGCGCCGCGGGTGCCTCGTCCAGCAGGTGGCACCAGACGCGGACGGTGTCCGCCGCCGTGATGGCCGAAAAACCCCAGTGGCCGGGGAAGTCCGGCGGCGGCCCCGAGGTGCCCGTGAGCCCGAGACGGGAGACCATGCGCGTGATCACACCGGTCCCCCCGTTCCGCTCCCAGTAGTGGCCGGCCGCGTTGTCGTCGCTGCTCGCGAGCATCGCGGCCAGCCGGGTGCGGTCGTCCGGCGGCAGGACGTCCACCGGACCGCGGTCCCACAGATGGTCGAGCGCGATCAGCAGTTTCACCACTGACGCCGACCGGAACCGCGCGTCCGGCGCGAGCCGTTCGGTGAAGGTGCCGGAGTCACGGTCGTACACGGCGACGCCCGCGCCCACCCCCGTCGGCACCCGAACTCCCGCCGGCGGCGCGCTCATGGCGCTGCCCGCCGTGCGGATCCTCCCGGCTCACGTCCTCGCACGTCGATCCCCCGTCTCTTCCCCGCATCCCCCGGGGTATCAGGTTCCGCTGCTGCGCGCCGGGCGGCCACGGCATTCGACGGGTGTCTAATCCGGCAGGTCGGCGGCGCGTCATTATCACGCCACCCGGCGGCCGTTGAGCAGCTGGACGCCCAGCGGCGTGAGGGTGTGGTGGGCGGCGCCGCCCACCCGCCGGGTCACCAGCAGCCCGGCCTCGCGCAGTACGGAGACGTGGTGGCTGGCGGTCGCGGCCGCGATGTCGGCGGTGCGGGCCAGCTCCGTCGTGGTGCCGCCCCCGGCGACGGCCTCCAGCAGCACCGCCCGCGTCCGCCCCAGCAACGCCTCCAGCCCCTGCCCGCGACCGGCGGACTCCCGGGCGGGAGCGAGGAGTTGGACGGGGCTGTGCTCGATGGGATAGACCACGACGGGCGGCAGGTCGTGGCTGCGCAGCACCGTGGGTTTCCGCCAGCAGAAGAACGAGGGCAGCAGCAGGAGTCCGCGCCCGTCCAGGTGCAAGTCGCCCTCCACATGCGGTCCGTTCATGATGAGCACCGGGCGCTGCCACTCGAGTCCGGGGTGCAGGTTCCGCAGCAGGTGGTCGAAAGCGCCGGCGGGCAGGTCGGCCGCCGGCATCGCCCGGCCGCGCGCGGCCAGGTCCGCGCCGAACTCGGTGGTCATCCTCGACCAGTGGGGCGCGAGGGCCAGGCGGTAGTACGACCGGATGAGGTCGCCCAGTCCCGTCAGCGCCTCGACGTCGCCGTCGGCGATGCCGCGCATCCAGGGCGCCACGCGCCCCTTGGACAGGGCGAGTTCGGTGAGGTCGTTCCGCAGCCGGGCGCGCGGCGTGGACAGCAGTGCGCTGATCCCCAGGTCGATGCCGCCCGCGCCGGCCGCCGGGGTGAGGAAGTCCGGCGAGTAGCCCAGCGGCGGGGCCAGCGCCAGCAGGCGCCGCGCGCCGGGGCCCAGCCTGCCGCGCACCGAGCGGCGCCACCGGTCGAACACCAGCGGGCCGTCGTTGGTCTGGAGCATGTGCAGGCTGAGCAGCACCTCCCACATCGGGTCGGGCGACTGCGCGAGTCTGGTCCGCGCGAGGTCGTCGGCACCGAAATGGATCCGCAGTCCCAAGACATCGCCTCCTGACCGGCCCCACGGGCGCCGTGTAAGCCCGTTCGCCGGTACGGCTCCATCGTCGTGGCGGCCCGAGGGCCCTTTCAATCACCCGACCGCGTGTTCCGGCCATCCCCGTTTCCACGCGTGAGAGCTGCTGTTCGAGAGGCTGGTGGGGCCCTATCATCCTGCGCCACATGCCAGTTACCCACCCGTAGGAGCTGTGGTGACAGTGGAGCGCACGGGCAACAGCACGGGCAGCGCAGGCAACAGCACACGCAGGGGATTCATCGGCGGGGCCGCGGCGGTGACGGCCGGGGCGGCGCTCACGGGGACGGCCCTCACGGGCACGGCCCGCGCCGCGTCCGGCCGCCGGAACACCGGCGCCCGCACGGTCGCGGTCCTGGGCGGCGGCGTCGCGGGGCTGACCGCCGCGCACGAACTCGCCGAACGCGGCTTCGAGGTGACGGTGTACGAGCGCAAGGGCGCCCTCGGCGGCAAGGCGCGCAGCATGGACGTACCGGGCAGCGCGCGGGGCGGCCGCAGACCCCTGCCGGGCGAGCACGGCTTCCGCTTCATCCCCGGCATCTACCACAACCTCCCCGACACCCTTCGCCGTATCCCCGTCCCCGGCAACGCCCATGGCGTGCACGACAATCTGGTCGCGCCGGGCGAGGCACTCTTCGCCCGCACCGGGCGCGAGGACCTCCGCTTCCCGTTCGCCGGCTGGAGCACCCGGCCGTCCCCGCTCACGCCCGACGAGGTCCGGCGGGCCCTCACCGCCCTCCTGGAGACCTTCGCCCGGCTGCCCGCACACGAGATCGCCTACTTCGCCGACCGCCTCCTGGTCTGGTTCACCAGCTGCGACCGGCGCCGCCTCGACGACTGGGAGCGGACGCCCTGGTGGGAGTTCACCCGGGCCGCCCGCATGTCCCCCGACTACCAGCGACTGCTGTGCATCGGCATCACCCGCAACATCGTGGCGACCAAGTCCGAGGTCGCGAGCACCCGGACCGTGGCGACGATGCTGGAGGCGTTCTTCTTCAACGCCCTGCACCTGGGCGCCGACGGCCCGCTGGACCGGCTGCTCGACGCGCCCACCAACGAGGCCTGGATCGACCCATGGGCGGCCCATCTCCGTTCCCTGGGCGTGGAGTTCCGCACCGGATGGGCGGCGCGCGACCTGCGGCTGGAGGGCGGGCGGATCACCGGGGCGGTCCTGGAGGGCCCGGGCGGCGAGCGACGGACGGCCGAGGCCGGCCACTTCGTCTCCGCCATGCCCGTCGAACACGCCCGGACGACCTGGAACGCGGCGGTACGGGCGGCGGATCCCCAACTGGCCCGCTGCGACCGGCTGCAGACGGACTGGATGACCGGCATCCAGTTCTACCTCACCGAGCCGACCCCGATCGTCCACGGCCACATCAACCACCTCGACTCGCCCTGGGCGATCACCTCCATATCCCAGGCACAGTTCTGGCGGGGACACGACTTCCGCCGGGACTTCGGGGACGGGACGGTGGCCGACTGCCTGTCCTGCGACATCTCCGACTGGAACAGTCCGGGCATCCTCTACGGGAAGACGGCCAAACAGTGCACGCGCGAGGAGGTCGCGCGGGAGGTCTGGGCCCAGCTGAAGGCGAGCCTCAACGACACGGGCCGCACCGCCCTCAAGGACTCCGTGCTGCACTCCTGGTTCCTGGACCCGGCCGTCGAGCTCGGCGGCTCCCGCGCCACCAACGACGAACAGCTCCTCATCCACCCCGTGGGCACCTGGGGCAACCGCCCGACCGCGCGCACGGCCATCCCGAACCTGTTCCTGGCCGGTGACTACGTCGTCACGGACATCGACCTGGCGACGATGGAGGGCGCCAACGCGTCGGCGCGGGCCGCGGTCAACGCCCTGCTGGACGAGGCGGGTTCGGCCGCCGCGCGGTGCACGATCACCCCGCTGTACCGGGCGCCGGAACTGGAGCCGTTCAAGCGGCGGGACGAGGCGCGGTGGCGGCTGGGGCTGCGCAACGCGTTCGACGTGGGGTGACCCGGCCACCCCGGGCGGCCCCGGGCCGGACGGTCCGGGGCTGACGCCCGCGCAACTTGACGGAGTACCGTCAAGGCGCGCACCCTTCCCCTCGCACCGTCGAAACCGCACCACTCGTCTGCCCGGTCCGCGCCCCGCGCCGACCGGCCCCCCGCAGAAGGAGTACGCGTGAGACGCCACCCCCGTACGACCGTCGCCGCGGCCGCCGCCCTGCTGGCCGCCTCTTCGCTCGCCCTGCCGGGCCTGACGGCCGCCGCCGACGCGGCGCCCTCCCCCGCCGAGCACACCGTGACGTCCCCGGACGCCGCACGGGCGGCCGGCTACTGGACAACGGAGCGCATGCGGTCGGCCGTTCCGCTCGACGTCGTGGCCGACCGTCCCGCCGCCGCCCCGGCGAACACCGGCCGGCACACCACCGTCGCCCCCACCCCCGCCTCCTCGCACCCGTCCGTACGCTCCTTCCCGCAGGCCGGCGGCCCGTGGACCGGCGGCGGTGCGGTCGTCAGGACCTCCGGGCGGGTGTTCTTCACCTTCCAGGGCCGCAACGCCTCCTGCTCCGGCGACGCGGTCACCAGCGGGAACCACAGCACCGTGATCACGGCCGGGCACTGCGTCAAGTACCAGGGCAGCTGGCACACCAACTGGACGTTCGCGCCCGGCTACCACGACGGCCAGGCCCCGTACGGCACCTGGACCGCGACCAAGACGCTGTCCACCCCGCAGTGGACGGCGAGCGAGGACATGAACAACGACATCGGCGCCGCCGTCGTCGCCCCGCTCGACGGGAAGCGGCTCACCGACGTGGTCGGCGGCCAGGGCCTGGACTTCAACGGCGCCTACGGGCGGGCCATGTACTCCTTCGGCTTCCCCGCCGCCTCCCCCTACGACGGCACCAAACTCATCCACTGCAGCGGCACCGCCACCAAGGACTTCCTGCTCACCAAGGACCACGGACTGAGCTGCAACATGACCGGCGGATCCAGCGGCGGCCCCTGGTTCACGTCCTTCGACGAGTCGACGGGCACCGGCCTCCAGGCGTCGGTGAACAGCTTCGGCTACACCTTCCTGCCCAACACCATGTTCGGCCCGTACTTCGGCGACGAGGC
Organism: Streptomyces thioluteus; assembly: GCF_039535865.1. Taxonomy (NCBI): domain Bacteria; kingdom Bacillati; phylum Actinomycetota; class Actinomycetes; order Kitasatosporales; family Streptomycetaceae; genus Streptomyces; species Streptomyces thioluteus. Next base: position 18,510 of record NZ_BAAAXZ010000081.1, on the reverse strand, counting down.
GAAGGCGCTGTACGACTCCGCGCAGAACACCTGATCCGGCCACGGTCCCGCCGTGCGGTGCGCACGCCGCACGGCGGGACCCGTACCGTGCGCGATGTCCGGCATGTGGCGGTCTTGTGTCAGCTACCGGCCAGGGGCTCCCCTCGGAGGCCACCGCTCCGTAAGGTCCGTTCCAATCGCGGGCCTTGACGAAAGAGGTCCGCCTGTCGAAGGGACTCCCGTGCGCCTTCTCCACCGGAACCGCCGCCGCAGGGCGCTGACCGCCCTCGTCGCCACCGCCGTCGCCGCTCCCGTCCTGATCGCCGCCTCGCCGGCCGACGCCCACAGCGGGAACGACCGGCAGCACCGCAAGGCCGAGCGGCTCGCGAGACAGCTGGAGCGGGAGTCGTCGGCGAAGGGCGCCTACCGGCACCTGAAGGCGTTCCAGCGGATCGCCGACGCCAACGGCGGCAACCGGGCGGCGGGGACGCCCGGCCACGCGGCGTCCTCCGCCTATGTGTACAAACTGCTCAAGCAGGCCGGCTACCGCGTCTCGTACCAGGACTTCACCATCTGGGACGCGAACACGACGACCGAGAAGCTGTCCGTGCTCTCCCCGGACCCGCGCGAACTGAAGGTCACGGCAGGGCGGTTGTCGCCGTCCACCCCCGCCGCCGGGATCCAGGCGCCCATCGCCGTCGCGAAGGTGAGCGACAAGCCCGGCTGCACCCCGGACGACTACACCTCGGACACCTTCACCGGCAAGATAGCCCTGATCAAGCGCGGCGTCTGCAGCTACGCCGAGAAGCAGGCGGCCGCCGCCAAGGCGGGCGCGATCGGCGCCATCATCTACAACCACAGCGGGACGGCCCCGGCGCGGCCGCGCTTCGACAACCCCGCCGACGGGAAGATCCCCACCGCGGGCATCTCCCTGGCCGACGGCGAGGCGCTCGCCGCGGCCGCCGCCAAGGGCCCGGTCAAGCTCTCCCTCACCATCCAGCAGCAGCACATCCCCAAGACCACCCGCAACGTCGTCGCCGAGACCCGCGGCGGCGACGCGAACCACGTGGTCGCGCTCGGCAGCCACCTCGACTCCGTCCCCGAGGGCCCCGGCATCAACGACAACGGCTCCGGCTCCGCCGGCCTGCTGGAGGTCGCCCTCAAGCTCGCCCGGACGACCCAGCACCCCACCAACAAGGTGCGCTTCGCCTGGTGGTCCGGCGAGGAGCTGGGCCTGCTCGGCTCCGACCACTACGTCAAGCAGCTCACCCCCGAGCAGCGCAAGAAGATCGCGCTCTACCTCAACTTCGACATGATCGCCTCCCCCAACGCGGCCGAACTCGTCTACGACGGCGACGACTCGGACCACAAGGGCTCCGGCCCCGGCCCCAAGGGCTCCGCCGAGATCGAGAAGCTGATCACCGACTACCTCGACCGCAAGCACAAGCCCCACGAGGGCACCGACTTCGACGGCCGCTCCGACTACGGCCCGTTCATCGACGCCGGCATCCCCGCGGGCGGCACCTTCACCGGCGCCGAGGGCATCAAGACCAAGGAGCAGGCCGAGAAGTTCGGCGGCCGGGCGGGCGTCGCCTACGACCCCAACTACCACGGCAAGGGCGACAACCTGAAGAACATCGACCTGAAGTACTTCGACACCAACATCGACGTCATCGCCCACGCGGTGGGCATCTACGCCCACGACCTGAGCTCGCTGGGCGGGGCGCCGGCGAAGCACTGACCTCACGTACGGGTGCGGGGCTCCGGGAACGGGGCCCCGCACGCGCGCTGTTCCGGGGCGCTCCGCTTCACCGACTCCGCGTACACGAGGGCATCGACCAGCTTCCGCGCCGTCGCCATCGGCACCGTACCCAGGTACACATACGGCTCGCCGGAGAGGGACGCGCGGCCCGTCAACCGAGGCCACGAGTCCCTGTCCCCGGGCCTGATGCCCATCTCCTTCAGCACTCGCCCCAGCATGAAGGCCATGTCATCGGCTCTCTTCTTGCCCGCCGGAAAGGCGTCGACCTGCTGAGCCGCTGCATACGGCTGCCTGGCCTCCGGATAGGACCGGAGCTCGTCAGCCGGACATTCCATGGACTTCCGGAAGAGGTCGCATTCGCACGAAGGGCCGAAGACGAGGATGGTCTCCTCGGTCCCGCCGTCGCCGTGGTGCACGGTGATGGGCAGGGCCGCCTGCCTCGCGCGGCGGTCATGGATCACCGCTCCGCGAGCCGGGGTCGCGTAGGTGATCCCGAGAGGCGACACGGGTACCTGGTCCATGGGCATGGAGCTCCTTGGAGAGATCGGTTCGTACGGATCAGACAACTCCCAAGTCGAGCCCTGTCGGTACCGTGGAGACGAGGCGCGAACATGAAAGCCATGAAAATCGACGGGAGTTGGTCATGGCGAGCACCCCACGCACCCCGAACAGCGGTTTGGCCGATCTGCTCGCCGAGGCACGCTGGTCACTGAGTCAGCTCGCCCTGGCCGTGAACCGCCTCGGGGGCGAGTCCGGGCTGTCATTGCGCTACGACCAGTCGGCCGTCTCGCACTGGCTCGCCGGAACGATGCCGCGTGCGCAGGTCCGGCCCTTGGTCGTGGAGGCGCTGTCCCGTCGGCTGAAGCGGCCGGTCACCCATGCCGAGGCGGGATTCGGCACACCCGCCTCCGTGCCGGAAGGCGATGTTCTGGAAGGACTCGTCGACGTGGGCCGGGCGGACATGGATCCCTCCCGCAGAGGGGTGCTCACGGCCGGCGTGTACTCGGCGGCGCTGGCCGTACCCCTCTTCCCCCACCTCACCGGCCGCATGAGCGAACCGTCCAAGGCCCGCGGCACCGTCCGCATCGGCCCCGGCGAGGTCTCCACCGTCCGGACGATGACCGAGCGCATCGCCGACATCCTCGACGAGCTCGGCGGCGGCCACGCCCGGCCGATGGCCGCGGCCTTCCTGGTCAACACCGTCGCGCCGTACCTCCGGGCATCCGCCCCGGAACACGTCCGCAACGACATGCTCGCCGCGGCTTCCGACCTGGTCTACCTGACCGGCTGGATGGCCATGTACGAACGTGAACACGCCCTGGGCCAGCGCTATTACGTTAAGGCCCTGGAACTGGCCGGAGCCGCCGAGGATCACCTCACCTACTGCCGGACCCTCCGCGGCATGAGCCTCCAGGCGTCGAACCTCGGCCACGGTGCGAAGGCCCTCGAACTGGCCGACGCCGCCGCCAAGGCATCACCGGAGGCGGGCCCGCGCCTGCGTGCCTTCCTCACCGGGCAGCAGGCGCACGCCGCGGCGATGACCGGCGACCGCCACACCGCGTTCGCCCGGCTCCACGAGACGGAGACCGCCCTGTCGAAGGCGGACTCGCGCCGCGAGGCCATCGGCGGCTACGACGCGAGCGCCTATCACTTCCACGTGTCGCATGTGCTGTACGAGGTCAAGGACTTGCCGGGCTCCATCCGCGCCATGGAGGAGTCACTGCGGCACCAGCCACGGCAGCAACGCCAGGGGCGCGCCCACTCCCACGGCCTGCTGGCCCAGCGGCAGTTCGAACTCGGCCACCTGGACGCGGCGTGCGCCGCATGGCACGCCTTTCTGGACGACTACGTCCAGCTCGCGACGTCCCGTGGCGACGAGCACTTCGCCACGATGCGGCGGCGCATCGCACCCCACGGACGGGCCCGCGCCGTACGCGAACTCGCCCGGCGCGCGGACGAGGTGGCGCGGGCCAAGGCCGTCTAATGCTGCAACACGGTTGGTGCGACGCCCCTGGAGAGAGAACGTACGGCCCGGGGCGTCAGCGGCCCTTCCGGAGTGCCCCGGAGCCGAGGATCGCCGCGTCGCGGTAGAGGCAGAAGGCCACCGCCTCCTTGGTCGGGTAGTGGGTCCACGGCACGGCCGCCACATAGCCGTCCACCCACCGGAACTGCTCCACGGCCTCCGCGTAGCGCTCCTGCTTGGCCAGGACGTACGCCAGCATGTGCCGTGCGTCCGCGAGCCGGGGGTGGCCCGGACGGCAGGCCGCCACGTCCATCAGCGCGGCGTCGACCATGGCGGTGAGGTGCACCGAGCGGAAGGCGACGTCCGGGGCGTCCGCGTCGAGGTGGTCGTACCAGTGCTGGAGCGGGAGCATGGTCATCAGGTTGCCGGGCGGTGCCGTGCGTGCGGCTGTCCATGCGAACTCGCGCACCAGCTCCTCGGAGCCGCGCCACCTCGGGTACCAGTACAGGAGAGCGGAGGCGTGGGCGTCGTAGTGGTACGGCGCGCGCGAGGTGATCTCGGCCCACAGCTCCCGCATCATGTCGTGCGACGCGCCCGTGGCCTTGTACAGCGGGATCCGGGCGATATAGGGAGTGGGGTCCCCCGGCGCGGCCAGGGCCACGGCGCGGTCGAGGTCGTCCCGGGCCTCCTCCAGCACCCGGTGGAAGCCCATGAACTGCTCGGCCGTGGTGTCCTTGGCATAGGCCGTGCCACGGATGTCCCATGCCACGATGATCCTTGCCTCCGCCTTGACGACGGCCGCGCCCGGGTCGTCGGGGCGCGCGGCCTCCCAGTCCCTGAGCCAGGCGTCGTCCTTCGCCGCCGCGTGGGCGATGATCCCGACGAGTGCGGAACGCCGCTCCCAGTCGGTGCCCGTGGCGTCGAGCGCCCGCGCGGCGGGCCCCCAGTCGCCGCGGGCGAGGGCCGCCTCGATGGCGTCGGCCTCGGGGTCCGCGAAGGACCGCTCCGTGTTCTGGCGCTCCGGCGGCAGCCAGCCCGCGGCGGCGAGTTGGGCGGCGGACGGTGCCGCGGCCGCGCGCCGCTTCCTCCAGATCCAGAGGGAGACGGACACCGCGATGATGATGAGGGACAGCAGCATGCCTGAAGAGAATCCGATCGAGAGACAGGGACAGGGACAGGGGAAGGTTCAGACGGCGGATGTGCGCAGCAGTTCGCGCAGCGGTGCCGTGTCGGGGACGTCCCCGACGGCCGGCCGTACGGCGGCCGCCACCGCCTCGGCGGTCTCCCGGCCGCCCGGCAGCAGCAGTCGCGCCGACTCCGCCCAGGACAGCTCCCAGCGGGCTGCCGCCGTTTCGGCCAGGGCCAGTTCGGTCACGTCGCGCAGCCCGGAGTACAGCGCGGGGCGCAGGAACTCCCGGGCGGCCCTGCCCCGGGCCCGCGCGGCCTCCGGTGATGCGGGCAGGTGGCCGGCGATCCGCCACAGCGAACCCGCGTCGACGGCGTCGAGGAACGCCGCCAGGTCCGCCGTGGCGCTCGCCGGGGACGCCGGGAGGCCCGCCGCCGCCAGCGCCTCCCGCAGCGGGCGCGCGCCCTCCGTCGTCAGCGTGTGCATGGTCCGGTGCGTCAACTCCCGCCATTCCACGCGTTCCAGGGCCAGCGTCTCCGGGGTGAGGACGGCTGTCTCCAGCTCCGCCAGGACCCGGTCGGCGTCGCGCAGCAGCGCGGGCCCGGCCGGGGCGGCCGCGGGGCTGTCGTCGGGCAGCGTCTCGATCAGGCGGATCCGGTCGGCGGGCGCCGGGTGGGTGTCATACGGGGAGAGGTCACCGACCGGTGGTTCGTTCCGCAGCGTCGCCAGGTTCTCCTGGCGCTCCGGGGCCGCGAGCAGCCTGCGCAGGCCGCCGAAGACCTCGCCGCGCGGCGGGAGGAGGCCTGCCGGGACGCCCATGGTCGCGTAGCGGCTCATGTAGAAGTCGTGGGCCGCGACGAGCACGGCCGTCTCCCGGAGCGCCGACGCGGTGGCGTCCCGCCCGGCGATCCGCGCCGCCGTCCGGTCGGCGGCGAGCTCCTGCGCCCGGCCGACGCCGTGGGTGGCCCGCAGACAGAACCGGGCGTACGCGAGGAAGGGCTTGGCCGCCGTCCGGTAGGTGAACCCGGCCCGGCCGGTGTTCACCTCCTTCGCCTCGCGGCCCTTGGCGACCGCTTTGGCGGCGGCCTTCTCCTGGCGGGAGCGCTTCTTGTCGATCCGCTTCCGCTCCTGCTCCTGGAACGCCTCCACGGTGCGCAGCACGCTGTCGCGGGCGCGGTGGGTGAGGCCGGCGAGCCGGGTGTCGGTGTTGCCGTAGTGGGCGAGCTCATGGGCGAGCACGGCGTGCAGCTGTGGTTCGGTGAGCCCGGTCAGCAGTGGAACGCCGATGTAGAGCCGGCGCGGGCCGGGCAGCAGGCCGAGCAGCCGGGTGTCCTCGGAGACGCCCGCGTTGGCGTCCCCGGTGAGGAGGATCGCGTCGGGCGCGCGGGTGCCGATCCGCTCGGCCAACGAGCGGACGATCCGCCACAGTTCGGGCTGCTCGCTCTCGCCGAGCGGCAGTCCGGCGACGTCGGCGTGGCCCGGCCGGTCGAGCAGGAGGGTGCTCCGGACGACCGGCACTCCGAGCAGCACGGACAGGACCGTCACCTTGACCGCGACGGCGGTCGGCGCCCAGGTCCACGCCGCGATGCCGGCGCCGAGGAGGGTGCCGAGCACGGCCAGGGTGAGCAGATGGAATCCGGCCAGCAGGGCGAAAGCCCGGAGGGCGCGCAGAGAGGTGCCCAAGGGCGGGGTCCCCCAGCTGAAGACTCGGCGAAGCAACGACCAAGGGATCATATGTGCGATTGGGGTATGAGTGGGCGGAATTTCGCCGGACGCCGAATAGCACCGGATCGCGCCCGGTATCGCCCCCCGGTCTGTGGGGCCCGTCGATAAACAGCTCGACATCGGTCGCTGTGATCGTGGACGCTTCGCCGGATGGCCATAATCGACTACACGCCTCCCGCCTGGGACGAGCGCACCCAGCTCACCACGTTTCTCGACTACACCCGTGACACCGCCCGCGCCAAGTGCGAGGGCGTCTCCGCGGAGAACGCCCGCAAGGCGCTCCTGCCGGGCTCACCGCTGATGACCATGAGCGGAGTGATCAACCACCTCCGTTGGGTCGAGTACTACTGGTTCCAGGTGGTCTTCCTCGGCGAGGAGGACCGGGGGCCCTGGACCGAGGAGGACCCCGACCGCGAGATGCGCATCGCCGTCGACTTCCCGCTCGCGCAGTTGCTCGACGAATACGCCGGACAAAGCGCCCGCTACCGCGAACTGGTCGCAGGGAACGGCCTGGAGAGCAAGGCCCGGCGAGCCGTCCGCGACGGTCTCCACGTCGACCTGCGCTGGATCCTCCTCCACCTCACCGAGGAGACAGCCCGCCACAACGGCCATCTGGACATCCTGCGCGAGATGCTCGACGGCACGACCGGCGGCTAGGAGTTGTGTGGGATCTCGGGGCGGGACGAATGAGCAGGTGACCGAATCCGTAAACCGATCGCGCTCGCTCGAGGAGCTCGAAGATGTCCACTGGCCTCCGCCGCCTGCGGGCGCTACCCGCCTCATGGCCGAGGCCCAGGCTCTGCGGCACAAGCCCGTCGGCGCGCTCGGTCCGGAGGACCTGCGGCTGCTGATCACGCAGGACGTCGGCCTGCCGTACCTCCTGCCGTTGGCCGTCGAACTGCTCCGCACGGACCCCATGGCCGAGGGAGACCTGTACGAAGGGGACTTGCTCTCGGCCGTCATGACCAGAGGACGGACGGCATGGGGAGAGGTGCCGAAAGCCGCACGCGAGCTTCGTGCGATCCTCTCCTCGCCGGCCGACCTGCCGCCTGGACTGCGGCAGGAAGCCGACAGCTTCCTCGCCGTCACCGCCCGTCTTTGACGCCGCCCCCATCACCGTTCCTGATGCTCGGCACGTGCCCACCGCAACAACTCGAAGGGGATCACGCGCTTCTCGCGTCGCCTGCTGCGTGGCCGGTTCGCCCCTCGGTGCCCTGTTGGCGCTGTCGTTAGCGTGTCCGCTGTGACTCAACACACACGTCCTCAGCGGCGAAGAGTGCCGCGCAAGGCAGCAGGTGCCGTGTTCGCCGCCGTGCTTCTCGCACTGACCGTCCAGGCCCCGGGGGCCGCCGCCGACGACGCCGTGGTCTGCGGACACCGCGTCCAGGGCGCGATCCTGGCGAAGTACCAGGAGATGGGTGGGGAGAGCTCGCCCCTCGGCTGCCCGAAGACCGACGAGTTGACCACCCCGAACGGGGTCGGCCGGTACAACACCTTCGTCGGCGGGTCGATTTACTGGAGCCCCGACACGGGCGCCCACCCCGTGTGGGGCGCCATCGGCGACAAGTGGGGCACCCTGGGCTGGGAGGCCGGGTACCTGGGCTTCCCCGCCGGCGACGAGCTGGCCAACCCCGACGGGGCGGGAAGGCGCCAGCAGTTCCAGGGCGGCACCGTCTACTGGCACCCCACCCTGTCCAACGGCGCCCACGCCGTCTCGGGCAATATCGGCTGGGTGTGGGGGGCGTACAACTGGGAGTCCGGGGCCTTCGGTTACCCGACGTCCGACGTGTACTGGGACAAGGAGAACAAGGAGAGCTATCAGAAGTTCACGAACAACAAGAATCTGCGAATCTTCTCCAACCCGAACGGCAACGGCGTCGAAGGATGCGAAAGGGCGTGCGCGGGCTACTACGGGGTGGTGGGGGACGGTCCGGGTGACCAGGCCACCGACCTGATCAACGAGACGCGCGTCGAGATCCCGCTCCAGGACTGGAACACCAAGTTCGTCATTCGCGCGTGGCCCACGCTGAAGGGACGCGCCGCCTCCAAGGCGGATTACAAAGCGGGCTGGGACCAGATGATGAGCCGGGTGCCCACGCCGTGGGCGATGACCCCCACGATGCAGAGCTCGCTGTACAAGCAGTTCGCCTGCCATGCCGTCTTCTCGGTCCCCAACCCCACGAAGCCCGGCGAATGGCTCGGCGGCCCGTCATGGGACCTCGAATCGTGGCGTTCCGATGTCCCGTGGACCACGGCCCTCAACCCGCTGCGGAACTCCAAGTGCAACTGGGACTGACTCACGGGACGGGCCCGCCACGGTAGCGTGAGCCGCCAGCCGCCGCAGGGCGTCGGCCGACGCCGATCCCTCCGCCGCCGTGTAGACGACCATCCACTCGTCGGGGTCGTCCGTGGGCCGGAACGCCTCCCAGGAGAGGTGCAGAGTGGTGCCGAGAGCGGGGCAGGACAGTCTGGAGGGGGCCCGGGAGGTGTCGAACGTGAACTGTGTGCCCCACAGCCGGCGGAAGTCGGCGCTCGCCGCCGCCAACTCCCCCGTGTGCGCGGCGAGTACGGCGTCGTGGGGGCGCCGGGCCGTCTCCGTGCGCAGGTGGGCCACGATCTCGCGGGCCGAGCGCTCCCAGTCGAGGAACAGCGAGCGGGCCCGCGGTGTGGGTGAACATCAACCCGCCGAGCGAGCGGGCCCGCGGCGGGATCCGGGGGAAGTCGAAGAAGACACGGGTGGCGGACCGGTTCCACGCCGTGATGTGCCGTTGCGGCCGAGCCAGGTAGGCGGGTGCCTCGCCCAGGGAGTCGAGGACGCGCCGCACGCTGTGCGCGTACTTCCGGCACCTCCGGTGCTTCCGGCCCCGAGGAGCCGCCCGCGTCGGCGTGCCGCGCGAGGGCGCGCAGATAGCGGCGCTCGCCCGGGGCGAGCCTCAGCACGCCGGCGACGGAGTCGAGGACCGCGTCCGAGACCAGGGAGGTGTGACCGCGTTCGAGGCGGATGTACTGGTCGACGCTGACCGAGGCGAGCGCGGCCACCTCCTCGCGCCGGAGGCCCGCGACCCGGCGCGGGCGTGTACGCGCAGCCCCACGTCACCGGGCCGCAGCCGCGAACGGTGGAAGACGAGGAAGTCGCGCAGCGCGGTCTTGCGGTCCATCCGGGCATTTTCGGCGACGGGTGCCGGAGTCGACAAACCGCGACAGTGCAGATTCTGCACTGTCTCCGACGGGCCTCCGGCCACACTCTTGTACCTGCTTGCGCCTGTTCATCGACATCCCCGGAGGTTTCCATGGAATCCGGCCAGCCGAGTCGGACCGCGCTGCGGGCGGCCCAGGCCCGCGCTCTTCATCAGGCCGATCCCCGGCGGTTCTTCACGGACCCGCTGGTGTCGGCGCTCCTGCGGGTCGGTCCCGGCGAGCCCGACGGGATCGCGCGGCTGCCCGACGACCCGGTCGACCGGTACAACCTCCGGTTCGTCGCCGCGCGCAGCCGCTTCGCCGAGGACGCGCTCGCCTCCGCCGTGGCCTCCGGCACCGGCAGGCCGTCGTCCTCGGCGCCGGTCTGGACACCTTCGCCTGGCGCAACCCCCATGACGGACTACGGGTGTTCGAGGTCGACCATCCGGACACCCAGCAGTGGAAGCGGCAGCAGGCGGCAGCGGCCGGGATCGGCGTTCCGCCGTCGCTGGCCTTCGTCCCCGTCGATTTCGAGGGCGACGCCCTCGCCGGGGCCCTGGACGCGGCCGGGCTGGACCGCGCGGCCGGGCCGCGTTTCTCCTGTGGCTCGGGGTCACGCCGTACCTGACGCGGGAGGCCGTCCTCGGCACGCTGCGTTCCGTGGCCGCGCACGCCGCGCCGGTGAACGTGGTGTTCGACTACTACGGCGAGCCGTCGGCGGCGCTGTCCCCGAGGCTCCGCGCCGTGCGCGAGGCCGCGACGCGGATGGTCGCGGAGCTCGGCGAGCCGTGGCTGAGCTTTTTCGCCCCGGACGACATCGCGGGCGAGCTGCGCGCGATGGGGCTGGACGACGTCGAGGACGTCGCCGGGCCGGATCTGCTGGCCCGGTACGTCGGCGAACCCGCCGTCGGCGTCGATGCGTTCGGCGGTCATGTGATCCGGGCGGGCCGCGCTACCGCCCGACGGTGACCCGCACGATCCGCCCCGACGCCTCCGTGACGAACAGGTCGTGCCGGGGGGTCGTAGCCGCCGAAGTTCCGCGGGGCGCGGACGCTCGTCGGCATGCGGAGGCCGGCGGCCAGGACGCAGGAGCGGCCGGTGGACGGGGTGACGCGGAGGAGTTCGCCGCGGCCGAAGGAGGCGACCACCACGTCGCCGTCGTCGAGGACGGTGAGGTCGTCGAGGGCCTTCGCCTTCAGGGGGTTGGGGCTCAGGCGGGCGACGGTGGACCACCGGGACGGATCGTCGAGGGGGATGCGGACCAGGCGGGACGTGAGGTCGACGAGGACGCTCGCGTAGAGCCGGTCGCCGGCGACCGCCAGGCCGTTGGTGCCGAAGACGGCGGCCTGGCGGGTCCACTCCTCGTCGCGCGTGCCGTCGGGGCGGATCTTGAGGATGCCGGTGGCGAGTTCGCGGGTGAGGTAGAAGTTGCCGGCGTCGTCGATGGCCAGGCCGTTGATGCCGGGGGTGCCCGTGACGACCTTCTCGGGGCGGGGGTGGGCGGCCGTCGGGTCGAAGCGGGCGATACCGCCGTCGCGGGCCAGGGGGGCGACGCCGTAGTTGACGTACATCCGGCCGTCGGGGCCGCGGCGGATGCCGCCCGGGCCGCTCACGGGGACGGTGGTGCGCAGCGTGCCGTCGGGGGCGTATCCCTCGACGCGGTTCTTGGTGATGTGCGAGACCCAGAGGGTGCCGTGGCCGTCGAACTCCAGGTTCTCGCGCCAGTCCGCCCACGGGGACGCCGCCCGGCGGAAGACGGACTGGGTGCTCCCCGTCGGGCAGCCCACTGCGGCCGTGGATGTTCCCTGGCCACCAACGAGCAGTGCCGCGGCGAGACTTGCGGTCGATATCAGTGATCGTAAGCGCATCGCACCGTTCTACCATGGCGGGTTTCCGGTACGACATGGCCTTTTATCGGAAGCGCGACAGTCCGTGTCCCCGGCACGATCGAGGCGTGTCAGCGAAAAGAAGCGCCATAGGGAAAGAAACGCCATAGGTCTGCTGTCCTTCGGCCACGCCTGCGTGGACGTCTACCAGGGCGCGGTGGCCGCCCTGGTGCCGTTCTTCGTCTCCGAGCGGCACTACGGCTACGCCGCCGCCTCCGGTGTCGTCCTGGCCGCGTCCCTCCTGTCGTCCGTCGTCCAGCCGCTGTTCGGCGCGCTCACCGACGGTGGCGCATGCGTGGCTGCTGCCGGTGAGCACGCTGGTGGCGGGCGGGGGCATCGCGCTGGGCGGGGCCGCCGGGTCGTACCGCGCTCACCCTCGTGCTGGTCGCCGTGTCGGGGGTCGGCATCGCCGCGTACCATCCGGAGGCCGCGCGGGCGGCCCGCGGCGCGGCCCGGGGCGATCACGCGGCGATGGGCTTGGTTCTCGCTCGGCGGCAACATCGGTTTCGCCGCGGCCCCGTTGCTGGTCGCGGCCGTGGTCGCCACCGGCGGCCTGGGGGCCTCTCCGCTGCTGGCCGTGCCCGCGCTGGTGGCGGCCGTGCTGTACGTGGCCGTCCCGAGGACGGATCCGCGGCCCGGGACGGCCGCGGCGGGCCACGCGGACGGACGGGAGGACGACCGGGCGTCGTTCGCCCGGCTGACGGGGGCCATCATGTGCCGCTCCGTCGTCTTCGTCGGGCTGAGCGCGTTCGTCTCGCTGTACGTGCGCGAGCGCGTCGGCGGCGGCGAAGTCGCGGGAACGGCGGCCCTGTTCGTCCTCTATCTGGGCGGTGCGGTGGGGACGGTGGCCGGCGGGCGGCTGGCGAACCGGTACAGCCGCGTCACCGTCGTCCGCCGCTCGTACGCGCTGTCCGTCCTCGCCGTCGCCGGCGTCGTCCTCGTCCCCGGCCGGCGCTCTACGGGTTCGTCGCGCTGACCTCGGCCTGCCTGTACGTGCCGTTCTCGCTGCACGTCACGCTCGGCCAGGACTACCTGCCCCGGCACGTGGGCACGGCGAGCGGCGTGACGCTGGGGCTGGCCATCAGCGTCGGCGGCGTCGCCGGCCCCGCCATCGGCGCGCTGGCCGACGCGGCGTCGCTCCAGGTGGCCCTCGCCCCGCTCATCGCCCTGCCCGCCGTCGGCTGGCTGCTGCTGCGTCCGCTGCGCGAGCCGGCCGTGCCGGAGCGGATCGACTCCCCCGTGCGGCAGGCGGATCGAGCAACGCCCGCAGATCGCTGATGTCGTAGCCCCGTGACCGCACGAGCTCGATGATCCGCGGCAGTGCCTCCGCGTCCAGCACCTGTCCCGAACCGTCGCCGGAGCCGACGTGCATCTGGACGATCGCGCCCGGCGCGAGCACGTCGGCCACGCGCTGCACGGCCTTCTCGACGGTCATGCCGCCGGCGGTGCCGACGTAGCCCTTGGTGTCCGTGGTCCACTCGATGTCCGCGAAACCCAGGGAGTTGACGTGGGCGATGCCCTGCGGCGTCGCCTCCCCGTACGGGAAGCGGAAGAACGGCAGCGGCACGGCGCCCGCCGCCCGCAGCGCCCGGTCGGCGGCCGTCACCTCCCGCTCGACCCCGTCCCGGGAGAGCCCGGTGAAGTGCGGATGGGTGTGGGAGTGGCTTCCGATGCCGCCCTGTCCGGCCATGGCGCGCACGGCGTCCGGATGGCGCTCGGCGAACTCGCCGGTGGGGAAGAACGTGGCGGGCGCCCCGTACCGGCGCAGGGTGCGCAGCACCTCGTCGATCCCGGCGGTGTCCCAGGCGGCGTTGAAGGTGAGCGCGACGCGGCGTTCGGTGGTGGCGAAGGTGCGGTTGGCGGAGCCGTAGAGCCGCTCGACGGGGGCGGCGACGGCCGTGCCCGGGGCGGGGCACAGGACGAGCAGCAGGGTGGCGGCCAGGGCGCGGAGGATCCTCACACGGCCGAGCATGGCCCCCGCGCCCGGCCGTGGCACGGCGTGCGGCCCGGACGGGTGGAGCCGCATGCCCCGGGCCGCCGCATCCCGTCCGTCACATCTCGTCGAACATTCCCGCCACCGCGTCGAGGACCCGGACGGCGGCCGCGACGTCCTCGGCGGGGACGTCGCCCAGGGCGCCGGCCCAGCGCTCGCGCCACTGCCCGCGGGCGGCCTCGACGACGCCCGCGCCCTCCTCGGTGAGGACGACGCGGACGGCGCGGCGGTCGGTGGGGCTGGGCTCGCGGGAGATGACGCCCTTCTTCTCCAGCGCGTCGAGCATGCCGGTCATGGTCGCGGGCGTGACGTCGGCGTACCCGGCCAGCTGACGGGCGGAGGCGTGGCCGGTGTCGGCCAGGCCGTCCAGGGCACGGAGTTGGGCGCCCGTCAGTCCGTCGGGGCGTTGCTGTTCGCGACCGCGCAGCCGCCGGTAGGCGGCGAAGAGGCCGGCCACCGCCTGCTGGGCCTCGTCGACCGGGGACGTGCCGGTGCGCGGGTCCGGGGCGGGGGCGTCGGTCATGGGGTGGGCCTCCTCGGGGCGGACACGTACGTCGTCCCGCGGACACGTACGTCGTTCTCGGGTCCCCACACTAGCTCTCCCACCGGCCGGACACCATCTTGTAAGGTCCCATACTATACGGAGCCTAATTAATTGCTTCGGGCAGGTCAGGCCTGCCCTCGGGAGGATTCCCATGCCCGTTTCCACCGCCGTTTCCACCACCGCCCCACCGTCGCCGCCCGGCCGCCGCACCGTGGCCGCCGTGATGGCGGCGCTGCTGCTGGGGCTGCTGCGCTCCGCGCTCGACCAGATGATCGTGGCGGCCGTGATGCGCACCGTGGCCGACCAGTTGCACGGGCTGACGCTCCAGGCGTGGGCGACCACCGCGTACCTGGCCACCGGGGTCGTCTCCACGCCCTGTACGGCAGGCTGTCGGACCTGTACGGCCGCAAACCGCTGTACCTGGTGTCGATCTCGCTGTTCCTGCTGGGCTCGGCCCTGTGCGCGGCGGCGCAGTCGATGTACCAACTGGCGGCCTTCCGGGCCGTCCAGGGGCTGGGCGCGGGCGGGCTGATGGCCCTGGCGTTCGCGATCCTGGCCGACATGCTGCCGCCGGAGCGGCGCAGCCGCCAATCAGGCGTGGTTCGGGGCGGCGTTCGGCGTCGCCAGCGTGGCCGGCCCGGTGCTGGGCGGGCTGTTCGCCGGCCTGGACCGGCTCGGGGGCATCGCGGGCTGGCGCTGGGCGTTCCTGGTCAACCTGCCGATCGGCGCGGTCGCTCTGCTCCTGGTCGCCACCCTCTACCGGCTTCCGCACACCCGGGTGCGCCATCGCGTGGACTACGGCGGCGCGTTGACCCTGCTGCTCGGTCTGGCCCCGCTGCTGGTGGTGGCCGAGCAGGGCGGCCACTGGGGCTGGACGTCCGCCCGCACCCTGGCCCTGGCCGGCTGGGGGCCGCCGGGCTGGCCGCCTTCGTCCTGACGGAACGACGGATGGGCGACGCCGCGCTGCTGCCGCCCGCCATGTTCCGCCGGCCGCTCTTCGCCGTGAGCAACGCCGTCAACACGGTCGTCGGCATGGGGGTGTTCGGCGGCCTGAGCCTGCTGCCGATGCACCTCCAGATCGTCAAGGGCCTCTCCCCCGGCGCGGCGGGGCTGATGCTGCTGCCGCAGACCCTGGGCATCATCGCCGGCGGCCGGCTGTGCGGTCCCGTCGTCATCCGCACCGGCCGCCACAAGGGGTTCCTGCTGCTGGGCCTGGCCTGCATGACGGGCTGCGCCCTGGCCTTCTCCCGCCTCTCCCCCGACACCTCGCTGTGGACGACGGGGCTGGTCACCGCGGTGATGGGGCTCGGGATCGGGGTCTGCTTCCAGGTCATGCTGCTCGCGATCCAGGCGTCGGCCCCGCCCGGGGCGATGGGCGCGGCGAGCGCCTCGTACACCTTCTTCCGGCAGATCGGCGGCACCGCGGGGACGGCCGTCTACCTCTCGGTCCTCTTCGCGCTCACCGGCGACCGTGTCGCCGACGCCCTCCATGACGCCGAGCGCACACCGGAGTTCGGCGCCGCCCTCCGGGATCCCGCCGTCGCGGACACCCCGGCCGCGCGGCGGCTGCTGTCCGCGCTGCGCGACGGCACGGCCCCGGACCTGGACGACAGCTCCTTCCTCGACCGCCTCGACCCACGGCTCGCCCGCCCCGTCCTGGAGGGGCTGTCCGGCGCGCTGGACACCGTCTTCCTCATCGTCACCGGCGTCCTCGCCACGGGGCTGGTCCTCGCGCTGTTCCTCAAGGACGCCAGGACCACCAAGGACACGAAGGGGAAGGCCGCATGACCCGCCCGTCCACGTCGAGTTCTGGGCCGACGTGATGTGCCCCTGGTGCTGGATCGGCAAGCGGCGGCTGGAGTCGGCCGTCGCCCGGCTCGGCCGCCCCGTCGAGGTCGTCTGGCGCGGCTTCGAGCTGCGCCCCGGCCATCCGGCCGTCCCCGGGCCCACACTGCGCGAGACGATGGCCGCCCGCTACGGGCTCGATACGGACCGCCTCACGGAACTGTTCGGCCGGATCGAGGAGTTGGGCGCCGCCGAAGGGCTGCTGCTGCGCCCGGCCACCGCCCGGCCGGTCAACTCCTTCGACGCGCACCGGCTGATCCGCGCGGCCGCGGACCACGGCCTGGCCGACGCCATGGCGGAACGGCTCTTCGAGGCCCATCTGACCGACAACACCGATGTCGCCGACCGGACGGTCCTCACCGGTCTGGCCCGCGACACCGGCCTCGACGCCGAGGCGGTCCGCGCCGTGCTCGACGGGACGGAGCACGCCGACGCCGTCCGCGCCGACCGGCGGCGCGCCGGACGCGTGGGCATACGGCAGGTGCCCGCGTTCGTCGTCGACGGCGTGCCCGCCGCCGTCGGCGCCGAGTCCGCGGCCGTTCTCCTGGACCGGCTGCGGAGGGCGGCCGGCTGACGGTCCCGTTTGCGGGCACCGCCGCCGGGTACCCGGCGGCGGTGAACACACGCAACAGACCGCGAACCGTCGTCGTGACCGGGGCCAGCGGCGGTGTGGGACGCGCCACGGCGCGGGCCTTCGCCGCGCGCGGCGACCGGGTCGCCCTGCTGGCCCGGGGCCGCAGGGGGCTGGACGCCGCCGCGCGCGAGGTCGTCGCGGCCGGCGGGCAGGCGCTGGTCGTCCCCGTCGACATGGCGGACCACTTCGCCGTGCGCGCGGCGGCGGGCCGGTCGAGGAGGTGTTCGGCCCGGTGGACGTCTGGGTCAACAACGCCTTCGCGACGGTCTTCGCGCCCTTCGTCGAGATCGAGCCGGACGAGTTCCGGCGCGCCACCGAGGTCACGTACCTGGGCTGCGTGTACGGCACGCAGGCCGCGCTGTCGCGGATGCTGCCGCGCGACCACGGGCACGATCGTCCAGGTCGGCTCGGCGCTGGCGTACCGGGGGATCCCGCTGCAGTCCGCGTACTGCGGGGCGAAGCACGCGATCCAGGGTATGAACGAGGCGCTGCGCTGCGAGCTCCTCCACCAGGGCAGCAGGGTGCGCACCACGATGGTGCAGTTGCCCGCGATGAACACCCCGCAGTTCCGCTGGGCGCTCTCCCGCCTGCCCGCGCAGCCCGCGGCCGGTGCCGCCGGTCCTACCAACCGGAGGTCGCGGCGCGGGCGATCGTCCACGCGGCCGGCCACCCGGACCGGCGCGAGCACTGGGTCGGCGGCAGCACGGTCGCCACCCTGCTGCTCAACGCGGTGGCGCCGGGGCGCTGCTGACCGCTACCTGGCGCGGACGGGCTTCTCCATCGCATGCAGACGTCGGTCCCGCACGAGGACCTGGCCCGGTCACCTCTGGCACGCCGGCGACGGCGCCGCAGCGCACGACTTCGGCGCGCCACGGTGCACCTTCGGACGACCGGGCGCACGGCCCAAGCGGCGTGCAGCCGTGGCTCGCACCCGCGACCACTGCGGCGGCGTGTGGCCGCGGTGCGGGCGGCGGCCGGGGTGGCGTGGCGGGGCTGCGGAGCGCCGGCGCTGATCGTCCGGTCCGGCCGGGGGCCACGGCGCCCCCGCGCCGTCACCCGTTCGGCGGTATTGCGACCATTCCCCCGCGCGCCGGACACCATGACAGTGACGACGCCGGTGCCCAGCCAGGGCCGATCTGGCTCCCTCGCCCGCCCCGCCGGCCCGCATCTCGCGAGACCGATGGACCGAGACTCTCGTTCACGGGCCCTGCCACCAAGGCGGTATCGACGGCCCGATCCCAGGGGTGGGCGCGTGACACGGCACGCGCGCGACGAGTCCGTTCCCGGGCGCAGGCAGCCGTCTCGGCTGGTCTGCGAGTACGAGGGACAGGACAGTCCGTCTGGTCTCCGGGCAGCGGGTGGAGATGATCCCCCGCCCAGCGACCCGCTCCGCGAGGAGCAGGACATGCACTGCCCTTCTGTGTGGAGGTCCGGGACGCGGAGCTGCGTCCGCTGTAACGGCGAGTCATGCACCACTCCGGTGCGCCACGACGCCGATGTTCTCCGACATCCGGGGCGCCGCTGGCCCGGTCGCCCGTGTACCAGACGAAGGGCCTTCGCGTTGCTGTCCCCGACCATCGCGGAGGCCGATACCACATCACGCTCTGTGAGCAGCCCGCTCGCCCCGTGGGCGGCCCTCGCCCCGCGACCGAGGTGGCCGTTTCGCCCTGGGCCCCGGGCGCGGGTGGAGCGGGCACGGACTAGGGGGAGGCACTGAGATGGGAACGGGGACGGGCCCGTCGTACGGCACCACGAAGATCGTCGACAAACGTCGCCGACGGCACGTTGAAAACTGGTCCATCATGCGGCGACGGCTACCAAAGCGCGCAGCTGGCCCAGTTCCCCGCCAACGACACCCAGAACTTAACGTCAACAC